>JAGHUM010000005.1 GCA_018064855.1 Candidatus Physcocola equi | reverse complement strand
CACATTGGGCGTTCATTGTGACTGAAGATTCACTCAAAACAGACGAAAAAGACCTATAAAAAGCCCAAAAGAAGCAGTTCGCAAAAATTTAAACAGCTTCTCAGTTGCCTTTTTCCTTTTTTTCTTCTACCTTTGAACCATAAATCATTCTTTGATTTGAAAAATTAGCCGTATTGCATGAGTTACTGGTTTAACTTTACAATTTCTTTTGAAACACCGGGCAATTTCAAGGGTCTAATGGCGGGCCACGCCTTCGGGTAGGCGACTGCGGTCGCTCAGTGGATTACAGAGGACAACAACAGCCCAAATCCTTATTTTTAGGAGTTTAAACATACCTTCAATACGGCTTCTTTTCTATCTTTCTTTCCCTTTTTTGTATGAAGATTAAGTTGATTCTGCTGCTGGTGGTCGCTTCGGCGTTTGGCTACCTTTTTTTTGTGCCTAATAATATTCTGCCTAAGTTTTCTTATGTGCACAATGACTCCATAGAGAAAACAAAGACAGAATTGGTCAATATCCGCAGCATCGGACAATGGGAGTTCCTTTCTGTGAAATCGGAGGAACTTGTCGATACGGTCATTTCTCACACTTTTTCCAACGATAAGCTGGCTTGTATCTATGCCGGTACGCTTCGTTTGGGAATAGACTTGTCTGAAGCCGATTCTTCATGGATTTCGCCTGCAGGCAATGACTCTGTTTATGTGAAATTGCCTAAAGCGAAACTCCTTGATGAGGATTTCTTGGATGAGGCAAGCAGAAAGGTGTTCTTCCAGGATGGCAGTTTTGCGCCTGTTGTTTTGGAATCGATGGCTAAAAGGGCAAAGGCTAAAATGAGAGCCCGGACAGTTACAGAGAAGAATCTCAGTCAGGTAGAAATGAATGCACGCAAGCAAATGGAAGCTCTGCTCAAAGCAGCCGGATACAAAACCGTCATTTTCAAGAATTGATCCGTCTCTTTCGTCAGATTCTAAGAATGCCTATGGCATTTCTAATTACTACTAATTAAATGCTGGTTCCAATTCTGAATTCGTATTAATTCGTAACGCCAGTGGCGTTTTTAGTGAAAATATAGTTCAACGAAATAATTTCGTGAAGATTAGTAGAAATTCGTTGGCAAAAAATTGTTAGTGCCAACTTGTATTTAATTCCCAAATAAAAAAATGGTCAGCCTTTTTTAGACTGACCATTTCTTCACTCGGAAAGGGGTGATTATTTCTTTGCCTTTGCTACTTCTTCCATGAATTCTTTGCATGGCTTGAAGTGAGGAATGTTGTGTTCTGGTACGATTACTGCAGTACCCTTTGAAATGTTACGAGCCACTTTTTCTTTGCGGACCTTCAAACCGAATGTTCCGAAACCACGAAGATAAACGGCGTCACCTTTGATGAGGCTGCTCTTTACTTCTTCCATGTAGCCTTCAACAACTTTCAAAACTTCTTCCTTTTCAATGCCAGTCTTCTTGTAAATAGCATCTACAATTTCTGCTTTTGTCATAATTTCGTATATTTCTTTTAATCTGTTTTGTCTTTATGTTGCTTCCTTGCACTTTCTGGTGCAGGATTTGTTGTCTCTTGTCCGATAAAATACCCTGTAAGTCTTTTTTGAGGTGTGGAGCAATCTGTTTCTTTTCCCAGGTGTTGTTCCGTTACCCTGCAGAGCATTTTTGATGGTGCGATTGGCTCGTTTCAGCCAATTCGGGTGCAAAGATAATAAAAGATTATTAATCAGTAAAGTATTTTTATGCTTTATACCTATTTTATTTTCAAAGATATTTTATTAAGGACACTAAATTTGTGTTTCTATACCAATTTTAGTATCTTTGCAGTTAAGAATATAGAAAAAATAATTTAATATAACTCTTTTATGGCTTCTCAAGAAGATGTTTTCAAGAAAATCGTCGCTCACTGCAAGGAATACGGTTTCGTTTTCCCTTCAAGTGAAATTTACGACGGTCTCGGAGCCGTTTACGACTATGCGCAAAACGGTGTAGAACTCAAAAACAATATTAAAAACTATTGGTGGAACAGCATGCGTCTCCTTCATTCCAACATTGTGGGTATCGACGCTGCTATCTTCATGCATCCTACCACATGGAAAGCCTCTGGTCACGTCGATGCTTTCAACGATCCGCTTATCGACAACCGTGACTCTAAAAAACGTTATCGCGCCGACGTTCTTATTGAAGAACTGATGGCGAAGTACGACGACAAAATCAATAAGGAGGTTGAAAAGGCTGCTAAGAAGTTTGGAGATGCTTTCGACAAGGAGAAATTCTTGCAAACAAACCCTCGTGTGCTCGAAGCGGCTGCAAAACGTGATGAAATTCACGCTCGTTTCAAAAAGGCTATGAACGACAACAATCTCGATGAACTCAAGCAGATCATCGTTGATTATGAAATCGTTTGCCCTATCAGCGGCACTAAAAACTGGACCGATGTTCGTCAGTTCAATCTTATGTTCTCTACTGAAATGGGTTCGACTGCCGATGGCGCGACTAAAATCTACCTTCGTCCTGAAACTGCTCAGGGTATCTTCGTTAACTACCTCAATGTGCAGAAAACAGGCCGTATGAAGATTCCTTTCGGTATCTGCCAGATTGGTAAGGCTTTCCGTAACGAAATCGTGGCTCGTCAGTTCATTTTCCGTATGCGCGAATTTGAGCAGATGGAAATGCAGTTCTTCTGCCGCCCTGGCACTGAAATGCAGTGGTTCAATTATTGGAAGGAACACCGTCTCCGTTGGCATAAGGCACTCGGTCTCGGCGATGAGAAATATCGTTTCCACGATCACGACAAACTCGCTCACTATGCTAATGCCGCTACCGACGTTGAGTTTGAAATGCCGTTCGGTTTCAAGGAGGTTGAAGGTATCCACTCGCGTACCAATTTCGACCTCTCAAGCCACGAAAAGTACAGCGGTAAGCAGATCAAGTATTTCGATCCTGAACTCAATGAAAGTTATACTCCATACGTAGTGGAAACTTCTATCGGTGTTGACCGTATGTTCCTTTCTATCGTTTGCTCTTCTTATAAGGAAGAACAACTTGAGAATGGCGAAACTCGTGTAGTGCTTTCTCTTCCTCCTGTGCTCGCTCCTAACAAGGTGGCTGTCCTTCCGCTCATCAAGAAAGATGGTCTCCCTGAAAAGGCCCAGGAAATCATGGATATGCTCAAGTTCGATTTCAAGTGCGTAAGCGAAGATAAGGATACTATCGGCAAGCGTTATCGTCGTCAGGATGCGATTGGTACTCCTTTCTGCGTCACTGTTGACCATCAGACTCTCGAAGACAACACCGTTACGCTTCGTTATCGCGATACTATGCAGCAAGACCGTGTGAAGATTGAAGACCTTTATGGCATCATCGACAAGGCTTGCAATATCAAGCATCTTCTCACTCGCTTGATGATGGAAGACCGTGCTGCCAATAAGTAATTGAATCTCTTTCCCCATATTTTGAAGGGTGTGTCGTAATTTTCTTTATGATGCATCCTTCTATCTTTTATATGTGTATATAATGTGTTTTGTTTTATTAGTGATTCATTCTATGTTGAAAATTCAGTTGGTATCTGCTTTTCTTATTCTGGGGCTTGGTACTCTTGCTTATATCTTTTTCTCAAAAGAGTCCGATGTGTCTGCTGCTTCTAAGCAGGTGGTTTGTGGTGGCTCTGTGACGAAACAAGACCCTAAAGCGCCAAAGATAATTAAATCTAAAGACTTGGATTTTTTTGATGCTGATTTCTGTATCTCAAAAAGGTATGGAACTTTTGGATATGATTTTTATCATTTTATTGTCAGTTTCAACGATGAAGGCAAACTCATCCTTTTAGAGAAAAATACGAATACATCTTGTGAAGCGGATACTTCAATCTTTCGCAAAATTCAGCAGGTTATCGACGAGTGTAACCTTGTTGAGCATAATGGTTATTACCATCACACTGCCGGTTTGCCTCCTGAATATGATACTTCTTCGCTTACCGCCAAATATGCGTCTGGCGAAAAACTCCATTTTTGCTACGATGTTGGTCCGGATAGTAGGTATGCTCTTGAATTGTTGAATATTTTTTTCGATGAGTATGAGAAAAAGGATGTGACTGCTCTTCTTCCGCCGCCAGATTCTAAGGTCGTTAAGCAATTCAAATTCCGCTTCGCTGAGGATGACAATGTGGTTGAATGCGCGCAGATTGTCGTTCATGATGAGGAGACGGATAAAGAGTTTCTGAATGTCTATATCCAGATTTGGAACAGAAAAGAAAATAAAGAAGTTGAGGAAAAATTCGGTTTGGCTACGGACGACTTTTTTAAGGGCTTGCAGGAGTTGGTGAAGTCGGAAAAACTCTTCCGATTCGATAATCTTAATGGTGGCTTGTCTGATGAAAGTTCTAAGACGCCTTGTTTTTATGAGTTCTATATCGACTATAAATATGGAAACAGATTGTCTGGTTTCTCCACCAAGAAAGAGGATTTCGATAAGTTTAAGGTCGTGTTGGACAAATTTGTGGAATATATCAGGCAGACTGCAACTTCCGATGAATATGTGCTGAAATGAAGTTATAAGCCATTAAAAATTGAAACGCAAGGAATTTAGATTCCTTGCGTTTTTTTATTTTGGTGTTTTTTTTATATTACGCCGATGATGTCTTTTACGCTCTTGAAGCCATGTCGGTCCAGATATTCATTGATGCCATTGGCCACTTTTACGGTGATCGCCGGATCAATGAAATTGGCGGTGCCGATTTCTACCGCACTCGCACCTGCCAGCAGGAATTCAATAGCATCTGTTGCGTTCATGATTCCTCCTAAGCCCACCACCGGAATCTTAACCGCTTTTGCTACCTGCCACACCATTCGGAGCGCTACAGGCTTCACACAGGCGCCAGACAAGCCTCCGGTTATGGTGGAAATGATTGGCTTGCGTTTTTCTGCGTCTATGGCCATACCCATCAATGTGTTGATGAGGCTCACGCTGTCTGCTCCTGCTCCTTCTGCAGCTTTCGCTATCTCGGCAATGTCGGTTACGTTTGGTGTGAGTTTCACAATCAGTGTCTTTTTATAAACTTTGCGTACGGCGCCTACCACTTTTTCAACCATTGGTACGCTTGTCCCGAAACTCATGCCGCCTTCTTTTACATTAGGGCAACTGATGTTGAGTTCTATCGCGTGTATGTTGTCGAGGGCGTTTATCTTTTCAGCGCAGGCTGTGTAGTCGTCGATGGAGTGGCCTGCCACGTTCACAATAACTTCTGTGCTGAGGTTTTTAAGCTGAGGGTTGGTATGTTCGATGAAGTAATCTACGCCTTTGTTTTGCAGTCCAACTGCGTTGATCATGCCTTGTGGGGTTTCTGCCAAACGTGGATAGGGGTTTCCTTCTCGTTTGTGGAGGGTGGTTCCTTTTACGATGATACCTCCAATTTCGTTCAAATCTACAAAATCGGCAAACTCCAGTCCGAAACCGAAGGTGCCCGATGCGGTCATTACGGGATTCTTTAGGGTAAGACCGCCTATGTTGGTGGTTAAATCTGCCATGTCAGTTCGTTTATGTTGAATACTGGTCCGTCGGTGCATACACATTTGTGACCTTCTTGGGTTTCTGTTACGCAGCACAAGCATGCGCCTAATCCACAGGCCATCTTGTTTTCAAGTGATACTTCACAGTCGATGCCTGCTTTTTTCGCATAGCCTGCTACTGCTTTCATCATTGGTGTCGGACCGCAGACATATATTTTGTCAAATTTCTCGTTGGATAATACGCTGTGGTTGGTCACAAAACCTTTTTCTCCAAGGCTGCCGTCTTCTGTGGTCACCAGCAAGCGGCCGGTCTGTTCAAATAGTTCTTTCTCAAGCAGCATGTTTTTAGTGCGTGCTCCAAGCAGGAAGGTTGGCTCAGTGCCTTCTTCTTTTAAGGTGGATCCCAGCATCAGCATGGGCGCTACGCCTACGCCTCCTCCTACCAAAAGTACCTTTTTGCCTTGTGCGGCTTTGGTGTCAAATCCGTTGCCGAGGGGAACCACGCAGTTGAGTGTGTCTCCTTTTTGCAGGGTTCCCAGTTTGTTGGTGCCTTTGCCCACTTTCTGTACCAATAGCCACATTTCATTGGCTTTCTTGTCGATGTAGTTAATCGAAATCGGGCGACGTAGAAACACGTTGGGCTCGTTGTCGATTCTAACTTCCACAAACTGCCCGGGTTTTATTTCTGGCAGAGGGGTGGGGCAGTGCAGTTTCATCAGGATGGCATTGTTGCCAACTTCTTCGTTGCTGCTTACTTCAAAATCAATGATGTGTTTTTTCATTGCTTTTTTTATTGTTGTCTTATATTTTGTTTCGGTGAATTTGTTGAGTTCTCCTTTGATATTGAGTTCTCTTTTACAGCCTTGCGTCAACTAATGACCGGTCGATGATGCCTTTCACGTCAAATATGACGGCGTTGGCATCTTTTTGTCGCTTAAAGTCAAATGTCTTAAACTGGTCGTGCGCCACTGCCAGTATTATGGCGTCGTATATGGATTGGGTGTCTTTTATTAACTTTATGCCATATTCGTTCGTCACTTTTTTGCTGTCTGCCCATGGGTCGCATACTTCCGCGTTTATCCCGTATTCTGCTAGTTCCCGGTAGATGTCAATGACTTTTGTGTTTCTCGTGTCCGGACAGTTTTCTTTGAATGTAAAGCCTAAAATCAATACTTTCGCGCCCTTTATTTTGCAGTCGTTTGCAATCAGCAGTTTTACCACTTTGTCTGCTATGAATTTGCCAATGCTGTTGTTGACTCTTCGTCCGCTCAATATGACTTCGGGGTAATAACCTAAACTTTTTGCTTTATGTGCCAGATAGTAGGGATCAACGCTTATGCAGTGCCCTCCAACCAATCCGGGCTTGTATTTAAGAAAGTTCCATTTGGTTGCGGCGGCATCCAGCACGTCGTTGGTGTCTATTCCTATTCTGTCAAAAATCAGCGAAAGTTCGTTTACAAATGATATGTTGAGGTCTCGCTGGGCGTTCTCTATTGCTTTCGAGGCTTCTGCCACTTTTATGCTTGGAGCCAGATGTGTTCCTGCTGCTATGATGCTCTTGTAGAGGGCGTCTATGTGTTCTGCGGCGTATGTCGTACTTCCCGATGTCACTTTTTTGATTTTGGTCAAAGTGTTGGTCTTGTCACCTGGATTGATTCGTTCTGGCGAGTAGCCGCAGTAGAAGTCTTTGTTCAGAGTTAATCCGCTGGCAGACTCAAGTACGGGCATGCAGTCTTCTTCTGTGCAGCCTGGATAGGTGGTCGATTCATAGATGACGTAATCTCCGCTTCTTAAATATTTCCCTATTGTTCGGCTTGCTTGGAGCAGTGGGCCCAAGTCAGGATTGTTGGAATGATCTATTGGGGTGGGAACGGTTACGATGTAATGGTTGCATTTCTCAAGGTCCCGCTCGTCTGAACTCAATTCAAGCATCCCTTTTTTCAATGCTTCCGTCAATGATTCAATGTCTGCTTCTTGCGTATGGTCGTCTTGCCTTCGCAGGGCGTTTATGCGGTCTTGATTGAGGTCAAAACCCGTAACATGAAAATGCTTGGAAAATTCTACGGCCAATGGCAGACCTACATAGCCTAATCCGATTATGGCTATGCGTATATCCTCCTCAAGTATGTTATCGATTGTTTTCACAATTCTTTTTGGTCTCCTTTTTTCTTACGTTCTCCAAATATAGTCATTTTTTTCCTTTTTTCTCCAATTTTGAATTCGTATTAATTCGTATCGTCCCAGGCTTTTTTAGTTAAAATCAAGATTCTCCATTATTTTCGTAAAAATTAGTATAAATTCGTTGCCAAAAAATGCTAGTGCCAAATTGTATATAATTCCCACAAAAAAAGCGGGGCTCTCAATATGAGAGCCCCGCCCGTTATTTAGGTTTAATCTAAGTAATCAGATTACTTAACAATCAACTTCTTGGTAACTACGTTCTTAGCGCTTGTTACCTTGATGTTGTAGATGCCATGGTTCAAACCGTTAACGTTTACGCTGCCTTCAACGTTGTTGTTCATGTAAACAACAGCACCCATAGCGTTTGTGATTGTAACAGAAGCCTGACCGTCAACTGCGATTGTTACGTCACCGTTTGATGGGTTAGGGTAAACTGCTACGTTGTCAGCTTCTACGTTTTCAGTGTTTGCTGCCAATTCGAATTCAGGGATGTCTTCGCTTTCAAGAGTGAACTTGATGTTTGATACGTCACCTGCAGGGTCACCGTTTTCGATGTCATCCAATGCGAAGCCAAGACGGATAGTGTATTCACCAGTCTTCTTGAACAATACACGCATGTTTTTCTTGTCATAGTCACCAGCACCAACCTTAGTCCAGCCCCAGCACAACCAGTCAGCTGTTGTTGCACGGCTGTCGGTGTCATATTGCTTTCCAGTTGTTTCGTCGTAACCACACTTACCTGGCTTGTTCAAGTTGAAGTAAGTAGTAGGTTCTGCATCTTTGTCATCGTGTTCAGACCAGTCACGGATGATGTTACCGTTCATAATTTTATCCTTGCTGTTGCAGATTGACATTGATACGTTACCGTTTGAGTTTGTTGCAGGGCAAGTCAAGAATGCCAATGAATAGTAACCAGCTTTCTGTACGTTAACTGTGTAGTTAACCCATTCACCTGGTTCAGTCATACAAAGGTTGTGGAGGTCACCACCAACACAGCCGTAGCCGTCGTCGCCAAGACCATACCAACCAGCCAAACCTACACAAGTTGTTGATACGTCAACGTCTTCAAATGGACGGAAACCATCTTCAACGCTTTCCAATGGCTGTGCATAGTGGAAACCTGCGTTGAAACCAACAGCAGCACCAGTCTTTTCATCTGTTGGCTGACCAGCTTCCTTCCATGCAAGATATTCATCACCAGATGTGTTATAAGTGCTTTCATCTTTTGCACCATCAGCAGTTTTGCCGTATGCAGAAGAGTTAGCATCGTAGTAAGCTACGTTCTGACCACCGAGGTCGTAGTTACCGATATTAAGAATAGCATAATTTTCACCAGTGGATGGGATCTTAGTTGCTTCACCACCATAAACTTCACCAGTAGCGATTTCTTCAATCTTAGTACCACCGTTCATGATGTTTACAATCCATTTACCTGATGTGCTGAGGTTAGATTCCTTGTAGTTACCTGAACCACAGTTGGTCAAAGTGTTAGAAGTTTCGTTCTTCTTACCCCATGCCCAGTAGCACCAGCTTACCAACTGGTTGTTAGTGTTCAAGTTTGAAAGGAAAGTCTGAGCTTCGTTTGGACAGAATGCACCGCCACCGTCGTATGCTACAGCACCCCATTCTGAAATGAATACAGGAATCTTAGCAACTGCGTCCTGCAAGCGGCCCAAGAAACCCATGTGTGAGCATGAGTACAAGTGGAATGCATACATGAGGTTCAATTTGCTGTAACCCTTGATTGGATCACCTGCTGCTGAACCGATTTCCTGGTCCCATGAAGGAGTACCTACGATAACAACTGCTCCTGGGTCGTTGTTTTCAATGGTAGGAAGTACGAAGTTAGCGTAATTCTTAAGTGTGCTCCAGTCTGCACATGAAGGTTCGTTACAGATTTCGTAAAGAACGTTAATCATGCCGTTCTGTGCTGCCCATGAAGAGATACGATTAAACATTTCCTTTGCAGTGCCCTGGTTTGTAACTGGTGAACATGGACCACCGTCGGTTTCCAATACGTGCCAGTCAACGAGGGCATACATGCCGAGGTCTTTACAGTAACCGATCAATTTCTTGATAGTACCGTCCTGTGATTCGTTGTATCCACCGTTTGAGTTCTTAACATAGATGGCGATACGAACGATGTTCGCACCCCAAGACTTCATTGCCTTGAAACCGTCAAGGTCCTGACATGCAGTTCCGTCTGGATAGTTGATTGAGAACAATGACCAACCCTTCAACTGGATTGGCTGACCGCTTTCTGAGCTCAACTGGTTGCCTACCAATTTAAGGCGGCCCCATTCCTTTACGTAGTCGTTGCTCGCAAAGTCTGTTTCGCTCAAAGCTGCGTTAGCAGTGAACATGCTCGAAAGAGCTGCTGCTGCAAGAAATAAAAATTTCTTCATCTTTGAAAAACTTTTAGTTAATAAATATAATTTGTTGTTTTGTTCTTTCTTTAGCGTCCCAATTAAGGGATGATCATATTAAAAGCTTTCGCTTTTACCACTTGTATATACTTATACACTCGCAAATTTGCAAGTTTTTTGTCATATTAAAAAGTTTTTTCTTTATTTTTTTTCATCATATCCACTCTCATTTCTTCTTTTATGTTGTACAGCATATTTTTGCTATACATCTCAACGCTCACAACTCACAACCCATAACTCACAACCCATAACTCACAACCCATAACTCACAACTCACGTCTCACCTCTTCCAGCAACCCTTCGCATCCGTCTTCTAATAAAGCGATCACCAATTCAAATCCTGCTAACCCGCCTAAATACGGATCTGGCACATAATCTTCACTGCTATTTCGGAAATATTCTTTCATCGCATGGATTTTCTCCACTTCTTTGTCCGTCATCGCCCCGTCTTTTAATGCATCTATATTGCTGTTGTCCATTCCGATGATCAAATCAAATTTGTCGAAGTCGTTAATCGTGACCGGGCGACTGATGGAGGTGACATTGTAACCATGTGCCTGACATTGTGTCCGCATCCTTCTGTCTGCTGGCTCTCCCTCGTGATAGTCTAAAATCCCTGCACTGTCTATGTAAATCTTGTCGGAAAGTCCGGCTTTCTCTACTTTTGCTTTCATGATGGCTTCTGCTGCAGCACTTCTGCAGATGTTGCCAAGGCATACAAATAATATTTTATACATGTATATTCTTTTTTTGACCACACAAATATCTATTATTTTTTCTTTGCTCACAAATGTTGGAACACTTTTTGCTCTTATTTTTTGTGTTATCAGAAGTTGTTCTCAAAAATTTAAACAGCTTCTATACTTTATTTTCGGATTTTACGTTCTTGTTATAGAATATCTATTTTATGACAATAACTAACTAACTTAAATGTGATTTGTATATGAAAATTTCAAATGTATTATTGCCGGTTTCGGTCCTTGCTGTCCTCGGCATTGGTTATGGAGTTGGAAGAGCTCAAAACTCTGATAATAATGTGGCAGAACCTTCTCCTTCTTTTTTGTCTCAGACTCAATCTGCTAATACGTCTTCTTTTGGCGCTTATCCCGATTTTACGGTTGCCGCAGAAAATACCATCAATACGGTTGTCCATATTATGACCAAATATAATGCGAAACAGTCTTCTATGAACAGTGGCGGTTTCAATGGCAGTGGTGACCTTTTTGATTTCTTTTTCGGCGATCGTGGTTTTCAACAAAAACCTCAGGCGCGTCAGGCTTCCGGCTCTGGCGTTATTCTCGATGGTTCTGGCTACATCGTCACCAATAATCATGTTATTGATGGCGCCGATTCCATTACGGTTGTTTTAAACGACAAGCGTTCTTTCTCTGCTACCGTTGTTGGAACAGATCCTTCTACCGATTTGGCTTTGATTAAGGTGGATGGTAAAGACCTTCCTGCTATTAAGATTGGAGATTCTGAACAACTCCGTGTTGGTGAATGGGTTTTGGCTGTTGGCAATCCGTTTAATCTGACTTCTACGGTCACTGCCGGTATTGTTAGTGCGAAAGCGCGTAATATCAATATTCTTAGTGGTGATCTTAGAATTGAATCTTTTATTCAGACCGATGCCGCTGTAAATCCGGGCAATAGTGGGGGAGCGTTGGTCAACACGCGTGGTGAACTTGTTGGCATCAATGCAGCCATCGCTTCTCAGACGGGTTCTTATACCGGTTATTCTTTTGCTATCCCTGTTACCATTATGAATAAGGTGGTCGAAGACCTTAAAAAGTATGGATGTGTACAGCGTGCCCTTCTCGGTGTCATGGTGCAGGATATTTCCGCTGATTTTGCTAAATCCAAGGGACTTGATGTCCTCGAAGGCGCTTATGTGTCTGGCGTGAGTGACAAAGGCGCTGCGAAAGATGCCGGAATTAAGGAAGGAGATGTCATCGTTAAGATCAACGACAAACCTGTGAAGTCTGTACCTGAAGTACAGGAGCAGGTCAACAAGTTCAGTCCTGGAAATACCATCAAAGTGACTGTCTTAAGAGATAAGAAACAACTGGTGTTGCCTGTTACTCTGAAGAATCAGCAGGGTGATACGAAGATTGTAAAGCAATCTGGTTTGTCTGACCTTGGTGCCGAATTGGAAGTGGCATCTGATGACATAAAGAGCAAATACGGACTTTCCAATGGAGTTGTTGTCAAATCTGTTGTTAAGGGTGGTAAGTTCGCTTTGAATGGCATCCCTGAAGGTTATGTTATTGTAAAAGTAAACAGTCAGTTTGTAAACTCTCCCGATGATATCAAGGTGATCATTAAAGATCTTAAAAAGTCTGCCAATTCAAAATTCAGCGAACAGGCTCTCTTTATCTCTGGTATTTATAAAGGTGAGGTGAAGTCGTTTGCGATCGATTTGAATTAATCAGAGTACATTGTGATTCAATTCACAGGTGGGTAATCTTCGGGTTGCTCACCTTTTTTGTGCTCTATACTCCAAAATGTGTCTATATACAAGTTGGCATTTTTTTTTGCCAACGAATTTCTACGAATAATTCAAATTTATTGGAAGGTTGCAGATTTATGTCTATGGCATTTCTAATTACTACTAATTAAATGCTGGTTCCAATTCTTAATTCGTATTAATTCGTAACGCCAACGGCGTTTATAGTGAAAATATAGTTCGACGCATTAGTTTAATGAAAATTAGTATAAATTCGTTGGCAAAAAAAACTAGTGCCAAATTATATATCATTCCAATATATATACTGGAGCACTCCAGTAAAAGAAAAAACAACTTGTGTTGCAAAAAAAGACCGGCTCCCACATTTTGTGGAAGCCGGTCTTTTAATGTTGGTTATCTTTTAAGATTACTGATTTGCACGCTTTTTTGCAGTGTAGTTAATCTTAAGTGCGTTTGCACGACGAAGCGCCTGCTTAACGTCGCTAATGATACCCATCTTGGTCTTGTTGTCAGCTTTCAATGAAACAACCATCTTACCTTGGTCGCTTTCTGGCATAGATGCACGTTCAGTAGCAATCCATGTTGTAACTTCTTCAGGTTTATCGATGATGTCATCGTTCAACTGAATACGGCTATCAGTACCATATTGGCGATTCTCTTTGTTTGGCTCACCAATGAAGATGTGGCGTACCAAATTCTTTTTTTCAAGTTTCACCAATTGGCTTGCTTCTGGAAGCGAGATCTGCACCATAGAGGTTTTATCTTTCATGTGGGTTGTACTCATGAAGAAGAACAACAACATGAACACGATGTCTGGCAACGAGGCCGTACTGATGGCTTTAAGCTTACGCCCGCCTGATTTTCTGAATGTTGCCATTATTTTGCTCCTCCGTAACTTTTTGGTTCTGCTTCCGAAAGACGTTGTGGATACAATGTCTTGATAGCTTTTTGCTTGTCTTCGTCCAATTCGCTGTATGGTTTCCTGAATTTTTCCATGGCTTTCGCATCACGAAGTTCATCGTATGCTGCAACCAATTCATTCTGTACGGCGATATATTTCTCGTAGCTTGTGCCACGGTCGTTCTGCAATGAGATGACGTGTGCTGTGGCTACTGGGAATGTGCCGCCCAATTCTGGAATCTCTACAGGTTCTACTTCTGGCAAGGTTTCGTCGTTACCGTTTGTCGAAATGAAACGCTTTGCTTCATTCTTGAGTTGTAATACATCCATCTCTTCACCATTCACCATCAATTTGTCGTTGCTGTTTACAAGCACTTCCATGATGTTTCTTGGTTTGATATCGACCTTTTGCTGTTCCTGGTTAGGGTCTTTCATTGGAGGTAATACACGAGACAAACCTTCATCGGTTGCCATGGTAGTGGTAACAAGGAAGAAAACGAGCAACAAGAAGGAGATGTCCGCCATTGAACTGGCGTTAATCTCTTGTACTTCTCTTTCCTTTTTCATTCTCTTTACCTTTTTACGTTAAAAATTCAATTTCTTTGCTACTGCGTTGAAGATGATGGCCAATACACCTACACCTGCCAAAATATAGCTGGTGCGAAGGAACATATCGGTCATTTTCAACCAACCGCTGGTGTTCTGATCACCTTCGTAACCTACAATGTGCATTGGTGTGCCGTCGCCTGTTGCGTATGTGATGATGAACAAAAGTGCAAGCACTGCAACACCACCTACCATAATCAACGACTTCTTTGGGTCATTGCTCAATTTTGTGACAAATGACATCCCTGCGTTTGCCAATGTTACAATAATTGTAAGTACAAGTAAGAAATAGATGAATTTCAAGAACAAATCCATGTTTGGATCGTTCGGCTCTGTTGGCTGAACACCGTCGCTCAATACGAGTGTCTCAGGTGTGCTGATGGCACAAATGCCAATCACCAACACTGCCAACACCACTAGGACGATGAGCAGGATACTAGGAATTTTCTCTAACATAGTCTATTATGATTAGACGGTTGGATTCTGATTGTTGTTGAACTGGTTTGCCTGTGGCTGAGTGTAAACTGGAGCTTGTGGCTGGGTGAACACTGGAGCCTGTGGCTGGAACTGTGGCTGTGCCTGTGGCTGAGCGAATGCTGGCGCTGCTGGAGCTTCAACAACTGGAGCTGCTGCTGGCTTTGCCTTCTTTTCTTCTTCGTGCTTAACTACGATGTCGAGCAATGAGATAGATGCGTCTTCCATTTCTGTTGTCATTGCTTCTACACGAGTCAAAATGAAGTTCAAGAAAAGCTGGAGAATCATGGCTACGATCAAACCGCTAACGGTTGTCAACAAAGCCACCTTGATACCACCGGCAACGACTGTTGCACTGATGTCACCTACCTGCTGGATCTTGTCGAACGCCTGAATCATACCGATAACGGTACCCATAAATCCGAGCATTGGTGCCAACGCAATCATCAATGAGATCCATGTGATGTTCTTGTCGAGTGAACCAAGCTGTACGCTTCCGTATGAGCTTACTGTCTTTTCTACCATTTCTACACCGTCATCCATTCTCATCAAACCCTGCATGAAGATTGATGCGATAGGACCGCGTGTGTTACGGCAGATGTCCTTTGCTTTTTCTACATTGTCTTCTTCCAATGCGCTTTCAATGTCGCTCAAAAGCTTCTTGGTGTTTACTGATGAAAGGCTCAAGTAGCAGATTCTTTCGATTGAAAGGGCCAAACCCAAAATCAAACATACCAATACTGCACCCATGTAACCTACACCACCTTCGATTACTTTCTGCTTCAATACGTGGTGAAGACTTTCTTCTTCGGTTGCTGCTGGTGCTGCCGCTGCTGGAGCAACTGGTGCTGGAGCTGGTGCTACCGCTGGAGCTTCTACCTGTTCAGTCTGTGCTGCTACGCCTTCAGCATTAGCATCGTCTTGTGCTGCAACGTTGGATGTCATCATGGCTCCAACAATTGCTAATACTGCAAATACTCTTTTCATTGTGTTTGTTGAAAGTTAATTATTAATTTATTTGTTATTATTTTTGTTCTTTATGCTCTCATTGCCCTTTTTACGGACTATGATGAGACGATTTTGCGCTTTTGGTTGATTTTCTGTGCCTTACATCGCCTGCGCATTCTGCTGGCATAGTTTTTCCCCCTTTTTCACGCATTTATAATAGCAAATTTCAATAAAAATTCTATTTTCTAAAAATTTTTTACTGTTTTTTTTCAAATATAAAACAACTCTTTTGCGTTTTGTGTGGTCTTTTCTGCTATTTCACGCATTTTCATTCCCTTTATTTCCGCTATTTTTTGCGCGATATACGGCAGGTAGGCACTTTCATTCCGTTTCCCTCTGAAAGGGACTGGCGTCAGGTAAGGTGAGTCGGTTTCCAATACGATTTCTTCTGCGCTCATTTCTGCTATCGCAGCCTGCAGATCGGTGCTTTTTTTGAATGTTACAATACCGTTTATGCCGAATTTGAAGTCCCCGTATTTTTTGATCTCTTCCGCTTCTGCTTTTGTACCTGTGAAACTGTGGAATATACCATATATTTTTTTCTTGTCGAATTTTGCTAATGATGACAAGGTTTCGTTTAGCGCGTTCCTCGTGTGTATGATAATGGGAAGCTTTTTGCTGATGGCTGCTTCTATTTGCTGCTCAAATACGATGATTTGCTCTTCTTTGAATGTCTGGTCCCAATACAGGTCGATGCCGACTTCTCCTATTCCATAATAATGATGATGGTATAGTTCGCTCATCAGTTTTTCTACTTCTTCTTTATAGTTTTCGTTGACGTTTTCCGGATGTAATCCAATCAGCGGGTGAAACCTTTGGGGGGCGATTGCTTCAAATGCCAGCACTTCCGGCAGGCTTTTTTGGTCTATATTAGGCAAGACGACATGGCTCACTTTGGCGTGGGTGAGTCGTGACACAATTTCCGCTTCTTCTCCGGCAAAACTTTCTTGCTCGTAGATGTGGCTGTGTGTGTCAATTAGTTCTGTGTAGTCTTCTATGATGATGGATTCTTTTTTTTCTTTCATTTTTATTGCTGGATGTTGCGTGTTTTTTTGTAATTTTACTTGTAGAAATATGACGGGTTTCTTCGTCATGTCTTCCTTATATTATATAGATGTCATCTTATTAATTTAATTGTTTTTGCTTATGAGTTTGACTTTTTCTTCTGCTACAAATAGTAAACTGGATGTCATGGCTATTATTGAGAAGTATTACAATCCGGAGTCGGAGGCTTTTGCAATCTTGGTCGATCATTCAATGTCTGTTGCCAATATGGCGTTGCGTTGCGCTGCCAAGCATCCTGAATTGTCGCTCGATCTTCAATTCGTAGAAGAGGCTGCCATGCTTCACGACATAGGTATTGTCGGCACTTCTGCCGAATCTCTCGATTGTCACGGCTTGGAACCTTACATTTGTCATGGTGTTATTGGAGCTGAAATGCTGCGTAAAGAGGGACTCGACCGCCATGCGATGGTGTGCGAAAGACATACGGGTACGGGACTTTCTGCCGCTTATATAGAGAAGAATGGTCTCCCTATTCCAAACAGGGAAATGCTTCCTGTTTCTTTGGAGGAGAAGCTGGTTTGCTATGCCGACAAGTTCTTTTCAAAAACGCATCTCGGTGAGGAGCGCTCGGTTGAACTTGCTCGCAAAAAATTGGAGAAGTTCGGATCGGAAACACTCGCTCGCTTTGATGAGTTTCATGCACTCTTTGGTTGATTCTGAGGGATTCCCCAATCTCTTGAATGATACTTAGAACTTGAAATCCACGCCGAAATCGCCGTTTTTCAATGCTTCTCTGCGGTCGCCTTGCAGGAGGATTTCCCCACCTCTGGCGCTCCCTCCCGTTCCAATGGCTTTGCGTAGTTTGGCGGCAAATGCCTCCAGTTCTTCTTCTGTTCCATTGAATCCGTAGATGATGGTTGCAGGTTTCTTTGCTGCACCTCGGTTTTCAATGCGTACAGTCAGTTTTTGTCTCTTTTCTTTCTTGCGGTTCGCAGCCTTTTCTTCATTTTCTTTTGCCGCGGCCTCCATGTCATATCCTTCCGCTTCCGCAAGTTTGCTTAATGCGCTTTGCCAGTCTTGTTTGTTTGCCATTTCTTTTCTTGTTTTGGTGACTTGTTTTCCCACGTTGCGAATTTAAGTATTTTTTACCCGCAATATATATGTTTTATAAAATAATTTTTTAATTTTGCATAAATTATCAACCTGAATATCATTTTTATTTTTAATCACTATTTTATGAGAAAAATAGGTTTGTTTCTCCTGTTGCTGTTTTGTTCAATCGCAACTTTTGCTCAAAACGACGTTAAGGTGCGTTTTGGTTTGCAAGGTGGATTCAATATGAGCAAGTGGTCGGGAGATTATCAAGACTTATACGGCACTAAGTTCCGAATGGGTGGTAACTTTGGTGGTGTAGCTGAAATCCAAATTAATCCACTTTGGTCTGTTCAACCTGAAATCCTCCTTTCTATGGAAGGTACTAAAACAAGCGGCACAATCATCGGCTTCTGTCAGGAGGCTGAATTTGAACGCGCTGCTGATGATAAGTATCAGACGGAAGACTTGATCTTTGAAGTGCCTGATGACGTGAGCGCATGGTTCATCAAAGTTCCTATTTATGTAATGTATAACTTCCAGGTCGGTCCTGGACGCCTCTCTCCTGCTTTGGGTATTTATGTCGCTTGGGCGTTCACTGGTGACTCTGGCAGCGAAGGCACTTTCTCCGATAATTCTTATTATCGTCGCGTGAATAATATCTTGAAAGAGGATTATAACAGCAACCCTCAGTATTATTCTGAAGAAGACGTTAAGAACATGGAACTTTGGGATAAGTCTGTTCCTCGTCGTTTTGACTACGGTATTGGTGTCAAGGCTATTTATGAAATGGAACAGAAGGTTCCTGGGCTTTTCGCTTCTGTTGGTGCAACGGAAGGTCTTACTGGCGCCTATAACTTGAATCTGCAGTTCTCGCTTGGATATAAATTCAAGTACAACAAGTGGTTGCGCAAAGCTTACAACACTGGTATCCTTGAATACAATCCTACTGGTGCTGAATAAGTAATTAACTTGATTGATATAATGCGACTATGATTTTTCATGGTCGCATTTTTTTTTGTGATATGCGTTTCAAAAAGATTTATATTGAAATAACTAACGTCTGCAATTTCAATTGCAGTTTTTGTTTCCCTTCTTCCAGACCTAAATCTTTTATGTCTGTGGAGGATTTCTCGATGGTTTTAGACAAAATCAAACCTTATACCGAGTACATTTATCTGCATGTTCTCGGCGAGCCACTTTTGCACCCACGGTTTGGACAAGTTTTGCAAACGGCTTTTGACAAGGGCTTCAAAGTTAATGTCACCACCAACGGGTCGCTTTTGCACAAATTGTCTGATTTGCCCGATGATTTGATACGAAAGGTCCGCCAATTTAATATCTCTTTTCACGATGCTGTTGAAAATGTGCTTTCTGAACAGTGGGGGATATATTTTGAACGCGCTTTGGGGTTTGTAAACAATCATGCCGGACATTGTCTTTTCTCTTTGCGTTTTTGGAATGAAGGTGCGGATGGCGTGTCGGACTTCAACCGCTTTTGTGTTGAGCAAATCAATAAGTATTTGTCCGTTGATCTTAATCCCAGTGAGGTGCTTTCTAAGCGTTCCACAACGATAGGGGCTGGGCTGTTCATTCATAATGCTGCCCGTTTTCGCTGGCCTGGACAGGTGGAGGTGCCTTCTGTCGTTCATTCTTGTTATGCCTTGCGCGACCACCTTGCCATTTTGGCAGACGGATCTGTTGTGCCATGTTGTCTTGATGCCGATGCCAATATCAAATTGGGAAATATTTTCTCCGATGATTTCGAGTCGGTCTTTTCTTCTCCGAGGGCGGAGGCGATTCGTCAGGGGTTTCTTCAGCATAAGGCGGTTGAAAGCCTTTGCCAGCATTGTGGTTTCATTATGGACAAGTAGTCATTGGGTTAAAAACTCAGAATCTCTTGGCGGATTTGAGGTTTTTTTGAGAACTTGTAAGAAGTTGTTTAAATTTTTGTTGGAGATTTTTATAAGTGGATTTTTCAGGATGTTTTGAAGAGAATCTGAAAGGAGCAATGGATGCCCATTGTGACTGAAGATTCATTCAAAACAGACGAAAAAGACCTATAAAAAGCCCAAAAGAAGCAGTTCGCAAAAATTTAAACAGCTTCTAAGGTGCTTCTTGTTTTGTGCGATTATGTTGTTTGGCATGGTTTTTGCATATTTTAGACTGAGGCAACTAACTCTTTGTGGTTATTTTTACAGCTTGAATTAAATAATCTAATTTTTATACAATGAAGAAATTTTTATTGGCAATCGTAGCGATGTTCTCTTTCGCTACTGCGGCAAATGCCTTCACTTCTGGCATTGATGATGTTCAGCCTAAGGGCGGTGTTAACATGGGTTTGATGTTGGGCGTTCCACCTTGCGACGATGTTGACGCTAAATTCGCTATGACTTCTCTTGATGTTAACTGGACTATCACTTCTGGTATGTTCAACGCTGGCAAGTTTGGAAACAATGGTGCTATTGACCTCGGTTTGTACTATGGTTTCGCTCCTTACGAAAACCATGACTACGATTTCGCTCAGCACTGTATTTTGTTCCGCTCTGCTTTCCATTTCGAATTCTTCCCTAAATTCGATGTTTACGCAGGTCTCTTCGGTGGTGTTAACATCTTCACTGGCGAAGATGACACCGATTCTAAGGCTTGCTACGGTCCATTCGTAGGTTGCAAATACTTCTTCACCGATCATTTCGGTGTAAAGGCTGAGTTTGGTCACGATGTTTATAAAGACCACAACTATGCTCCAGCTGCAATCGGCTTGGCATTCAAGTTCTAAAACAACTTTGCAATAATATTATAAAAGGGAGTATCACGAAAATAGTGATACTCCCTTTTTTGTTTATTCCCTCGACTGAAATTCAGTTTGTTAAATGTTTTTGTTGAAATGTAAAGTATGTTCGTACAATTATAAGGAAGACTTATTTGAGTAGAAATATTACGACTTACTGATTTTTATTTCTAAATTTGCACTTTGTAAGGTGCAAAAAACAAGGTTAAATGCACTTTTCATGGTGCAAATATTATGGTTAAATGCACTTTTTGTGGTGCAAATGATTTAAGTAATATGGATATAACGCTAGTAAATTATATGCAAGAGCAGATTCGTATGGTATCTTTAGACTTTAAGCGCTATATGTACGACAAACTGCCTTGGGAGGCTCGCCTTGTTGGACTTGTTGGCCCACGTGGGGTGGGAAAGTCAACAATGCTGCTTCAACATTTGAAGGAACAGGAAGATGAAGTTCGAAATAAAAGCTTTTATTTCTCTGCTGATCATACTTATTTTCTTACTCATACTTTAGAACAGACAGCCACACAATTTGTGCAGGAAGGAGGTTTATGGTTGTATATTGATGAGGTGCATAAATATGATAATTGGTCAATCGAATTAAAGCAAATTTATGACAATCATCCCGAACTTCATATAGTTTTCACAGGTTCGTCAGTTTTAGATATTTTTGAGGGACAGGCAGACTTGAGTCGTCGGGTGTTGCTTTTTGAGATGCAGGGAATGTCTTTTCGGGAATATCTTGAATTCTTTCACGGAATAAAATCGCCTGTCAGGACTTTTGATGATGTTTTGAATGGAAATATTCAGATACCAGGATTGCTCCATCCTTTGACGATGTTCAATCAGTATTTACGTGAGGGTTATTATCCTTTTTCTAAAGAAGGCTATTTCCAAAAAAGACTTCTACAGGTAGTAAGTTTGACTATGGAAAATGATATTCCTCATTTTGCAAATATGTCACCTGCAACAGGAAAAAAACTTCACCGAATGCTTTCAATTATAGCAAGAAATGTGCCTTATAAGCCGGAATCAACAGGATTGGCAAACGAATTGAAGATTAGTCGCAATGATGTGCCTACCTATTTGCTATATATGGAAAAAGCAGGGATGATAGGACAGTTGCGTGATGATACAGGTGGAATGCGTGGATTAGGCAAAACCGAGAAGGTATATCTTGATAATACGAACCTTATTTACGCATTAGCTGCAGAAAATGCCAACATAGGCAATGTTCGTGAGACTTTTTTCTATAATCAGACGCGACTTGTTCTTCCAGTCACGTCGTCAAAAATCTCTGACTTTGAGATTGGAAAATATACATTTGAGGTTGGAGGAAAGAAGAAAGGAACAAAACAGGTGAAAGACGTGGACAACGCTTACATAGTACGTGACGACACAGAGTATGCAACGGATGAATTCCTGCCTCTTTGGAGTTTTGGACTGATGTACTAATTGCTTTGATCTGTTGGCTTATTTCTATCGGCATCGTATTCGATGAGAAGACAAAAAAAGTGGTGTGCTGGAAGATGCAGGAGGAAGCATAGACTTACCTCAACTCATTTACCAACACCATCGTGTGGCAGCCCACCACACCTGCTGTCTCTGTCCGGAGTCGGCTCTGTCCAAGGGAAACAGGAATGTAACCGTTCCCCAATGCTTGCGATACTTCATCCTCGCTGAAATCGCCTTCCGGACCTATCAGTAGGGTGGCGTCGGTGCCGGATTGGTAGGTCTTGCTCAATTCTTTTTTGTCTTGCTCATAGCAGTGGGCAATAAAGAGCGTGCCTTCTCGCTTTTCTTTTAAGAATTGCTTTAACTCTGTTTGCTCATTCAGTTTTGGTATGTATGCTTTCTTTGATTGTTTGGCGGCACTGATCAGTATTTTCTCCAATCGGTCGTGTTTCACCACTTTTCTCTCAGAGTGATCACATATTATCGGAGTGATTTCGTCCACTCCTATTTCCGTCACTTTCTCGGCAAACCATTCTAATCTTTCGATGTTTTTTGTCGGGGCAATGGCGATATGAATACGAAAGTCTCGTTTCCCGTATTCCTTCACAGCACTCAGTAGTTTCACCCCACAACGCTTGTGGTGCGCTAATGTGATTTCCGCTTCATAAAAAGTGCCCTGACCATCTATGATTTCTATTTTGTCGCCTTCTTTCATGCGCAAAACTTTTACGACGTGCTGGCTCTCTTCTTCTGGAAGTTGGAGTGTTTTCTCGATTTCTGGTGCGTAAAATATAGCCATATTTTATTCAAACTTGTTGAGGTATTCATCAACAATTCCTTCTAATTGTTGTTTGTCTTTGAAGTACTGATATGTTGACAGTTTCAGATCTACACACGCGCTTTCATCGCAGACGATGTTGCCGTGAGGATGCAGTTGCATGGCACTTGCTGTCCACATGTGGTTCACTCCTTCATCAATGGTATGGTGAAGGGCAAGGCTCTTTTGCGGACCGTTGCATACGATCAAAACCTCGCGTGCTGCCATCACGGTGCCGACTCCCACTGTCAATGCCTGCTTGGGAACCAAGTTCATGTCATTGTTGAAAAAACGGCAGTTGGCTTGTATGGTGTTGGTAGTGAGTGTCTTGATGCGTGTCTTCGAACTGAGCGATGAACCGGGTTCGTTAAATGCAATGTGACCGTCTGGACCGATTCCGCCCATAAATAATTCAATGCCGCCGGCTTCTTCTATCATTCGTTCGTAATTCTCACATTCGGCTCTCAAATCGGGCGCGTTTCCGTTTAAAATGTGAACATTCTCTTTCTTGATGTCGATGTGATTAAAAAAGTTGGTCCACATGAATGAATGATAACTTT
This sequence comes from Candidatus Physcocola equi, assembly GCA_018064855.1. Taxonomy (GTDB): domain Bacteria; phylum Bacteroidota; class Bacteroidia; order Bacteroidales; family Paludibacteraceae; genus Physcocola; species Physcocola equi. The sequence goes on along the minus strand of JAGHUM010000005.1, from coordinate 101,013 downwards.
CTGGATGCGCTTCGGGAAGATTGACGTATTCATCCATATTGAATGTGACAACGTGCTCAAATGACAGCTTTCCCGATTTGTGGATTCTTATCAGTTGCTTATATAAGCCGAGCGGTGATGATCCGGTCGGACAACCAAGTACGAATTTTCGGTCTGCTGTTGGCTTGAAGTCAATGATTCGCTGGGCTACATAATTAGCCGCCCATTTCGACATGTCTTCGTAGTCTTTGGTGATTATTACTCGCATAATTTTTTTTCTTTTGTTATTTGTCTCTTATATTAAGGCGATACCTTATGATACAAAAATAACATAATACTTTTAATTCTGCATTTTTTTACCTATTTTTACTTCCATATTGCTGAATCTTTTTTGCCCGCTTCAGCATTTTTGTTTTTCAAGGGGCTGTTTTTTGACTGTTCATGAAAAGATTTTTTATTTTATTTGCATTCCTTTTGTCGTTTCTTCTTGCTAGTTGTAACGTTTTTAATGACAGACAGCAATATGTTTTAGATTCACTCTATAGAGACTCTCTTTATAAGGATTCTCTTTACAAGGATTCCTTGCGCATCGATTCTTTGCAGAAAGACTCTATTCGCAACGATTCCATTGAGAAAGCAAAAGCGGCACAGCCTTTCAAAGTCCTTCTTATCGGCGATTCTATGACGGAATTGCTGGCGATCCGCCTCAACGACTATTGCATCAAAAATAATATCGCCTCTCAAACGGTGGTCTGGTATGGCGCTTGTTCCGTCAATTTCGGCACTTGCGATACTTTAAGCTATTTCATGGATTTGTATAAACCAGACTATGTGATGATTGCTTTGGGGGCTAATGAATTGTTCGTTCCTAAAATCATTGAAAACAGACGCGATTATGTCCAGCATATCTATGAACAGGTTAAAGATAAACCTTTTGTCTGGATAGGGCCTCCAAACTGGAAAAAAGACACAGGCATAAATCAGTTGATCGAAGATGTGGTGGGTACCGGACATTATTTTGATTCACGCACATTAACTTATGAGCGGGCCTCTGATGGGGCGCATCCTACGAAAAAATCGGCTTATGCTTGGTTTGACAAGATAATGGAATATCTGGCAACTAAGGCTGATGATAAACTTGATTTGGCCAAACCGGATTTTTATAAACAAAGAATCAAGAATTTGAAAATCTTGGCTAATCCTGTCAAACCTGTAAAGAAAAAGAAAAAATAACGATGCTCAATAATAAAGCAGATAAGGGAAAACAGAAATTCACTCTTGAGACCTACTATAATAAGCACAAGGAGGATCTCAGGTTGCAACGTCGTCATGGAATGGTTGAATTTCGTGTCTCGATGAAGTTTATTCACGATTTATTGCCAAACGATAATAAGGCTGATTTTAAGATTTTGGACCTTGGCGCTGCCACCGGCAACTATACGATTCCTCTTTATGAGGAGGGGTATGATGTGACTGCTGTGGAGCTGGTAAAGCATAATGTGGATGTATTGAAAAGCAAAAACAGCAATGTGAAGGCTTTCCAAGGCACCGCTACAGATTTGCGCTTCCTGCCGGAAAATTCCTTCGACATGGTGATCAATTTTGGCCCTCTTTATCATCTGATTAAATACGAGGACCGACTGAAAGCAATGGCGGAAATAAAGCGTGTGACAAAAGATGATGGAGTGGTGCTCAATGCGTATGTGCTCAACGATTATAGTCTGTTGACCTATTGCTTCAAGGAAAACCGCATGAGCGCGCTTGTGAAGTCGGGCGCTATCGATGAGGACTTTCATATTCATTCTGCCGAGGATGAACTCTATGTTTATGCCAGAATGGAGGATCTGGAAAAATTAAATAGCGATTCCAAGTTGGAGCGATTGTTTATTTTCTCACCTGACGGACCGTCAGATTTTATGCGGCCTGTGTTGAATGCCATGTCTGATGAGGATTTTGAGATATTTGTTCAATATCAAATGAAAAATGCCCTTCGCCCAGAATTGTTGGGGGCGGGCAGCCATTTGGTCGATGTTGTAAAAGTTCATAAATAATCCTGTCCTTTGTTGGTTTATTTTGCTGCAAAATGCTAATTTTACGAAGAATTTTAAAACTATATATATGGTCAAGAAATTTGATTTTCTCATAATAGGTTCGGGCGTGGCTGGTATGAGTTACGCGCTCAAGGTCGCCCGTGCTAACAAAGGTTCTATTGCGCTTATTTGCAAGACGTCAATGGAAGAGGCCAACACGGCTAAGGCGCAGGGTGGTGTGTCATCAGTGACTAATTTTAAGGTCGATACTTTTGACAAACACATCAACGATACGATTGTTGCCGGTGACTATATTTCCGACTTGGCTGCTGTGGAACAGGTGGTGAAAAATGGTCCTTCACAAATCCAGGAATTGGTAAACTGGGGTGTGAATTTTGACCGTAACGCAGATGGTGAGTTCGATCTTCATCGTGAAGGTGGGCACTCTGAGTTTCGTATCCTCCACCATGCCGACGATACTGGCGCGGAGATTCAGCGTGGGCTCATGGCTGCTGTGAAAAATAATCCGAAAATCACAGTCCTGGAAAATCATTTTGCTGTCGAGATTATCACACAGCACCATCTTGGTATGCCTGTCACTCGTCGCACGCCAGATATTGAATGCTTTGGCGCCTATGTGCTCGATTGCAAGACCGGAAAAATTGACACCTATCTTTCTAAAGTGACTTTGATGGCAACCGGTGGCACTGGCTCTGTTTACGCCACAACTACCAACCCTAATGTTGCCACAGGTGACGGTATTGCAATGGTTTATCGTGCAAAAGGAACTGTCAAAGATATGGAGTTTGTTCAGTTCCACCCAACTGCTCTCTATAATCCAAACGAATCTCATCCTGCTTATCTTATTACTGAAGCCATGCGTGGTTTCGGTGGTATTCTTCGCCTCCCAACCGGTGAGACGTTTATGGAAAAATACGATGAACGTTTGAGCTTGGCCCCAAGAGACATTGTTGCTCGTGCGATAGACAAGGAAATGAAGATTCATGGTATTGACCACGTTTGTCTGGATGTCACACATAAAGATCCGGAAGATGTCAAGCATCATTTCCCAAATATCTACCAAAAATGCTTGAGCATTGGCATTGACATTACCAAGGAGTATATTCCGGTTGTGCCTTGCGCTCACTATATGTGTGGCGGTATTCAGGTCGATACCAACGCTTGCTCTAGCATCAAGCGTCTTTATGCAGTGGGCGAATGCTCTTGCACTGGTTTGCATGGAGGCAACCGTTTGGCTTCTAACTCGCTTATTGAGGCTGTTGTTTATGCCGACGCTGCAGCAAAGCATAGTTTGAGTGTAATCGACAATTATTCATTTAATGAGGCTGTCCCTGAATGGAACGATGAGGGTGTTCTTACAAACGAAGAGAAGGTCCTTATTGCGCAAGACGTGAAGGAAGTCGGCCAGATCATGAGTAACTATGTTGGTATTGTGCGTAGTGATCTCCGTCTTAAACGTGCATGGGATCGATTGGATTTGATTTATGAGGAAACTGAGCAGTTGTTCAAACGCGTGAAAGCAACTAAGGATATCTGCGAATTGCGTAATATGGTTAATGTGGGTTATATTATTACCCGTCAGGCTATTGATCGTAAGGAGAGCCGTGGCTTGCATTACACTATAGATTATCCTCAGCGCGATGAACGTAATAATCTGTACGATCCAAGCAAATTCGATGCTAGTTTCTAATTGACTATTAACGGTATTTGATAATTAAAACCTCCCGAAAGAAACACAGTCTTTCGGGAGGTTTTATTTTAGTGCCTATATACTTTTGCCAACGATTTGCAAAATTATATACAGCGTCTAAACAAGTGCAAACTTGATATATCACCACAAAAAAAGAGCCGCAATTTCTTGCGGCTCTTTTTCATTATTTCGATTTGAATTAGAATTCTACTTCAAATTCAACACGACGGTTGAGGGCTTTACCGGCAGCAGTCTTGTTGCTTGCTACTGGCTTGGTATCGCCATAACCTGCGCTCTTCATACGGCCCTGAGCAACCCCCTTGTTAACGAGGTACTGCATTACAGATGCTGCACGGTTTTCAGAAAGTGTCATGTTCTTATCTGGCTTACCAACATTGTCTGTGTGACCTGCGATGTTGAGCTTGTAAGCTGGGTTTTCTTCCATGATCTTAGCGATATCATTCAAGATGCCGTATGACTGCTTCTTGATTGTTGCTTTACCAGTTTCGAACTGGATACCGTTAAGCGCTTTCTTGAAGATCTTCTTAACTTCTTCCTTAACTTCAGGACAACCCTTGTTTGCTTTGATACCAGGAACGGTAGGACATACGTCTTCGTAGTCTGCTACACCGTCACCGTCTGAGTCGATAGGGCAACCCTTAGCATCTACCTTGCCTGCTGCTGCAGCTGGAGTGCCAGGACATTCATCCAAGTAATCAGGAACACCGTCACCGTCTGAATCAAGTGGGCAACCGTTGTCGTCAACCTTGCCGTATGCTTCTGCTGGAGTGCCAGGACACTGATCTTTGTAATCAGGTACACCGTCGCCGTCTGAATCGATAGGGCAACCGTTTGCGTCGATCATACCCTTAGCCTCTGCTGGAGTGCCAGGACATTTATCCATGTAATCAGGTACACCGTCGCCGTCTTCATCAAGAGGACAACCGTTTGCGTCAACCTTTGCTACTGATGGAGTTTCAGGGCACTGGTCGAATTTATCAGGCACACCGTCTTTATCGCTGTCTTTTGGCTTGAATGGAAGCATGCATACAATACCGAGGTTGTGCTGCAACTGCTGGTCGCCAGCTTTGCCACATTCTCTTTCGTCGTGGTTGTCAGAGAATGCATAGCCATAAACACCCATGTAGCGGATTGCCCAGTGTTCGTGGAAACGATATTCCAAACCTACACCACCGTTAAGAACGAAGTCGAAACCTTCTTTAACGTGATAGTCTGTGTCGCCCTGATACATGTTGAAAATACCGCGTGTGCCTACACCTGCCATTACGAACGGACGAAGTTTGTAATTCTCGTTGATGAATGGGAATTTATACTTTGCGTCGATCGCGAGGTTAAGCATACCTGATTTGAACTCGTCTGCCTCACGCTCCATACCATACTGACCGAATGTAGTGTAAAGCATCGCGTCAAAGTTGCGATTCAAATAACGTTCAACTGTTAGGGCTCCATGCCAATAGAACTTTGCACCGAAAAGGTGGTCTGATGAGTTTCTTCCGAAATCAAAGAAACCGTTACCCCATTCGCCGCAATACTCTGTGCGACCGCCATACAAGCCTATTGCCCATGGCGAATCAGAGGTCTGTGCTGACAAGTTTGCTGCCATTGCACATGCACCAATGAATGATAAAATTTTCTTCATTTTGTGTTTTTATTGATAATTATTTTATTCGTTTCGAATTCCGTTATTGTTGTTCTCAATATGCGATTTGCACATTTTTAGACCTATACAATATATGGCAAATATACTATCAATTTTTTATACGTGAAAATTATTCGTTTGTTATTTTAATCTTGCTCCGCTTTTTACCCGTTTTTTTGACTTTTTGCATCTAAACTATATCAAAAAAAAGCTCTTCCAAATAGGAAGAGCTCTTCTTGATATCGCTTGTTTTATCTTTTTACAATAATGGTCTGGCCTATTCTCAAATTGTCGTTGTTGAGTGAGTTCCATTCTTTGATACTCATCACACTTACTTTGTTACGCAGCGCAATAGAGTAGAGAGTGTCTCCTGCTTTGACCGTGTAGGTTATTTCCTTTCTTTCGTCTTCTTTCTGCTTTATGCTGCTGTTCTTGGAAATGTTTTTCTTCGACGCATTCGATGCATTCCCGTTTGTTTTATTGGCATTTGCAGAAGATGCTTTTTTATCTGATGAAGGAGTGTTGCCTGCATTCTCTGCTATTACTTCTGTTTTGGCGTTTTTGTCAAGTGTTTTTTCGTTTGCCGCACTTACTTTCTCATTTGCCGCCAATTCTGTCGTCTTTAAACTGCTATCCGCTTTGGCCAACTGGGTTGTGTCGGCAGCCTCTGGCTCTTTGACCTGTTTTTTGTTAGCCCCGTTTTTGGTGTTCTGCAGTTTGGCTGGCTCCACTTGAGGGCGATGCTTCACATAGTTGTCTATGTTATGTGCCAAGATGGTGTTTTTATACATCTCATATTGAGATATCTTCTTGGTTGGCAAGGCCAGATTGCATTCTCCTGCATTCCCCGGTACAATGTCGTGACGATACTGTGGGTTCAAAGTCCGCAGGTCGTCTAAATCGATATCCAGCACTTCTGCAATCTGTCTCAAGTGCACTTTCTCGTTGACGTGTACGGTGTCAACATTCGCTGGTCTGAATACTTGAGCCGGACAGATGTTGTGTTCTTTGTAGTAGTGCATGGCATAGGTGGCAGCAATGAAGGCTGGAACATATCCTCTTGTCTCCCTTGGCAGGTATGGGTAGATTGCCCAATAATCTTTAACGCCACCTGTTTTGCCAATGGCTTTGTTGACGTTGCCTGGCCCGCAGTTGTAGGCTGCAATCACCAGTGTCCAATCGTTATAAATGTTATAAAGATGTTTCAGGTAACGTGCGGCGGCATAACTCGACTTGATCGGATCTCTTCGCTCATCCAACAGACTGTTGACTTTCAACCCGTAGGTGCGGCCTGTTGAACTGATAAACTGCCACAAACCGCTTGCACCAGCTGGGGAATAGGCTTTTGCATTAAGGGCAGATTCGATAACTGGCAGGTATTTTAATTCCAATGGCACGCCTTCTTTTTCCAACGCGTCTTCAAATATTGGAAAATAAAAGTCGCTTTGACCTAATATGCTGGATGTGAGCTTTCTGCGTTTGATGGTGTAGAGCGAAATGAAATCGCGTACTACGCTGTTGTAGGTGAGTTCTACGATTGATGGTATCGATTGGAGCCTTTTGATGTATTCCTCGTCGCTCAGGGGCTCTTGCTTGACCGTGTCTTCGCCGCATGGGTAGAATATGCGCTTGTTGGCCAAACTTAAATAGTCGTTTAGGGTGCTGTCTAATGTGATGACGTATTCCAAAGGAATGTCTTTCTCATCCCATTTTATTTCAGGCTTCACTTTGGGTACATTCATCAGGGAATCCTGCTTGCGGTATGCTTGGCGTGCTGCTGTGTTTTGCTGCACTTTGTGGGTTTGAACTGTTCTTCTCCTTTTTTTGCGGGTTTGCTGCGCAGCTTCTGCTATTGAGCTGACTACGAACAACGCGCAGATGGTTAGTATAAGTGATTTTATCTTGGTCATTTTTTATTTCTCCGTCAATTTTGTCTTTCGTGGGTTAGAATGTGATGCTGCATTGTAAGCCAAACATGTTTTCTTCGGTCTGCCACCCATTCCCCAATCCTGGGTATTGAATGACGGGCTCTACACGCATCGATAGGTCATTGGTTACTGAAAAATCGTACAGATGGCCGTCAACAAAGGCGTCCACTATGTTGAGTACATATAAGATTCCGACTCCAAATATACACAAATCTCGGTATCTTCTATAGGAATCGCGCTTTTTTCTTAATGTATTTTTCTTCCATTCCTCGTTGTCGGTGTTGATGTTCTTGAACAATCGCTCATAACTCCTTGTGTTGGGGTCGTTGTCCATGATGTCGTAATAGGCTGTGCTGTAGTCGTTATACATTCTTCCTTGCCATGATATCAAGTATGCGAATACTGCCGTGCCTCCATAGATAATTGGTACTTTCCAATAACTACGGTTATATATCTGGCCTAATCCCGGACATAGAATCGAGTACCACATTGCTTTGCTTGGGTTGGGATGCCAATATGTCACAGGTGCAGGTTTGACTGTTTCTGTTGGTTGTGAGAGGGTTAATGGCTGACTTTCATTTTCATTCCCAAGTTTAAGTTGTATTCCTGTGGTCGTGTCTTTCGATGATGTCAGCGTTATGTTGGATTCAATTTGAGCGTCTTGGGCAGATACAGAAAGTATGCTCATCGTCAATCCGACAAGCATACTTAGCATTTTTTTCCTTCTGCTGCAAATGCTGCTTTGCTGTGTTTTGCTGAATGGTAGTTTAATCATTCTACGTCGTTTAATATGGAGTCAAACACGTCCATTATCTTCTCGAATTCTTCGTCGCTGGAGAATGGAATTGTAATCTTCCCTTTACCTTTTGCATCGCGAGTCAGAACTACTTTGCTGCTTAGTGCTTTCCTGAATTGCTCTTCCAAAGCCTTGTATTCTTCTGGCAACTCTGAGGTGCTTTTTTTGTTGGATGGGTTTGTCTCGTCTGCTGAAGAACTTTCTTTCTGTTCCTTTACGATCTTTTCAACTGCGCGCACCGATAAACCTTCGGAGCAGATGCGGTCGTAAATCTTCTCCATGTCGCCTGCGTTGTCCAATGAAAGCAGTGCGCGGGCATGGCCCATCTCTATCTTGTGCTCTTTTACGCCAATTTGAATGTTGGATGGAAGGGTGAGCAGACGAAGGTGGTTGGCAATGCTGGAGCGGCTTTTGCCGACACGCTCGCTCATCTCTTCTTGCGTGTAGTTGCATTTCTCCATCAGGTTCTTGAAGGAGAGGGCAACTTCAATGGCGTTGAGATCGGCGCGCTGAATGTTCTCAATAAGCGCCATTTCTGCGCTTTCTTCGTCGCTTGCTGTGCTGATGTAGGCTGGTATGGTCACCTTGCCCGCCATTTTTGAGGCGCGGAGTCTGCGTTCACCTGCTATCAACTGATAGCTGTGATCTCCCATCTTCCTTACTGTTATTGGCACGATGATGCCAAAAGTCTTGATGGATTCAGATAGGTTCACCAATTCTTCCGGGTCAAACTCGGTTCGAGGCTGATTGGGGTTGGTCTCAATTTCACTGAGTGGAATCTCCTCCAACATGGATGAACCTGCAATCTGTATGTTGTTAATGTCTTCAACGTGGCTGTTGCCAAGTAGTGAGCTTAATCCACTTCGTCCAAGTCCACTTTTTCTTTTCTCTGCCATTTACTGTGTCTTCTTTTTATTTTTTCCAGTTGTTCAATCGCTCATCTACTTCCGCTGCCAACTCCATATAGTCTTTGGCGCCTGCCGAACTGGCATCGTAGGTGATGACGGACTCTGCATAACTTGGCGCTTCGCTGATGCGGGTGTTGCGCTTAATCACGGTGTTGAAAACAAGCTGGTTGAATGAACTTTTCACGTCTTCAAGCACTTGCTTGCTCAAATTGGTGTGATTGAACATGGTGAGGAGAATGCCGAATATCTCCAACTGTGGGTTCAACTGCTTTTTGACCAGCAAGATGGTTTGGTACAATTTCGCCAATCCTTCTTCTGCGTAATATTCGCACTGAACTGGAACGATGACTCCATGCGCCGCTACCAATGCGTTTGTCGTGATGATTCCAAGCGAAGGCATGCAGTCGATGAATATATAATCGAATTCGTCTTTTACCTGATCCAATATCTCTTTCATCTTGTACGAACGATTTGGCGCGTCAACCAATTCCAATTCTGCACCCACTAAGTCGGTCATGGATGGAATTACCTTCAAATTTTCCAAATCGGTGTCTTGAATGGCTGCGTGCACATCTGCGCCGTCGAGCATACATTCGTAGATGGTTGTCAAACCCTCTTTGTTGATGTCTATACCTAAACCTGACGACGCATTCGCTTGTGGATCGGCGTCAACAATGAGGACTTTCTTTTCCATTACAGCCAAGCCTGCTGCCAGATTGACAGCTGTGGTGGTTTTTCCTACACCGCCTTTTTGGTTCGCTATAGCAATGATCTTACCCATCTTGGTATATTTTTCGTTGTTTTTTGTTTCCTTATTTTTTGTGATAGATTCTATGTTGGGCTTTCCATTGGACATGACCTATCCTAAAACGCAAATTTAGTGTTTTTTTCGCTGATTAGGAAAATTTGACTCGTAAAAGAAATTCACATGTTATCAACAAGTGTGTAATTCCCATTCAAATCGATGCTGATAGTCCCTTCGTCGAGCAGCCATTGAAGCACCGTTTTCTGTTGCTCAACTGTGTCGCTGGGCTGTTGGCTGGTGATGTCGCTGGCTTTCAAGACGCCGCACTCTTTGATTTGCTCTATAATCTGAGCCCTGATCTGGGCGAATTGTTGGATGCCGCCGTTTTTTCTCTTTTCAATGCAGGTGTCACATTGCCCACATGGCCTTGAGGTGGTCTCTCCAAAGTAGTTGAGCAGCATTTGACTGCGGCAAAAACTGCGGTTTGTGGCATATCGGAGCACTTCCGACGATTTTTTGTGATACTGCTCTTTGCGCACTTCATACACGTTTTTTGGTATGGAGAAGTAGCGGTCATCCACTCTGTTTCGGGTGAATGTTATTTTGGGCTCTTTTTTGAATGGTATGTAGTTCAAAACGCCTTTCTGCCTGAGCACGACCAGGGTTTTGTAGATTTCATCCCGACTTAGGCCGGTGGCGCTGGCTATGGCTTCTTCTTTGATATAGACAAAATCGCTGAATATGCCGGTGTATTTGCGCATGATGGCTCGCATGACCTCGTCTTCCTGTGGAGTCGTTTCTATGTGGTAGAGTTCGTCTCGGTTTACGGAAAAGACGATTTTCGAGGCGCTTTCCGGGTCTTCGTTATACTCTAAATAGCCTGCTTGCTGCAATAGCTTGATGGCACTGTCGGTCTGGAGTATGCTGGTGCTGTAGCGTTGGCAGAATTCGCCTATCCTGAAAACATAGGTTAAACCCATGCCTTCTCCCACCGCTATTTGGAAAAAATAGCACAGTGAGGTGTAGATGCCTGCTATGAATTCTTTGTCGGGATAGTTGTCTGCCCCTCTTTTCCTTAGCTTTTCTTTGTCTGCATTGCTGTAAAGCAGAGTGGCATAGGCTTTCTTGCCGTCTCGCCCCGCACGTCCGGCTTCCTGGAAATACGCTTCGAGGCTGTCTGGCAAATCCATGTGTACGACTGTGCGCACATCTGGTTTGTCTATACCCATGCCGAATGCGTTTGTGGCTACAATTACACGGCAGATGTTTTGCTTCCATGCCGATTGTTTCATGTTTTTCTGCTCGTCGCTCAGTCCTGCATGGTAGTAGTCCGAACTTATGCCTGCTTCCATTAGAAAGTCGCTGATTTCTTTCGTGCGTTTCCTGTTGCGTACATAGACGACGGATGAGCCGGGTACATTGTCTAAAATTTTCTTTAGCATGCTCAGTTTGTCGTCTGTGTATTTTACAACGTAGGCAAGGTTCTCTCGTGCGAAACTCTTACGGAATACCTTTTTACTTTCTCTGAATTGCAGTTTCTCTTGTATGTCGATTACGACGTCGGGAGTGGCTGTCGCGGTTAACGCCAATATGGGCACGTTGGGTTTTAATACGCGAAGGTCGGATATGCAGAGGTAACTTGGTCGGAAATCGTATCCCCATTGCGATATGCAGTGACTTTCATCTACTGCAATCATGCTGACATTCATCTGGTTGTATTTCCTTATGAAGGTGTCGGTCCCCAGTCGTTCGGGAGAGACGTATAGAAATTTGTAGTCGCCCAAAACGCAGTTGTCCAATATGCGGTCGATGTCTCGTTTGCTCAATCCCGTGTAGATGGCTTCGGCAAGTATGCCTCTGTTGCGCAGGTTCTCCACTTGGTCTTTCATCAAGGCAATCAATGGTGTCACTACGATGCATATACCGTCTTTTGCCAATGCCGGCACTTGAAACGTGATACTTTTACCGCCGCCGGTAGGCATCAATCCAAGCGCGTCTTTGCCGGAAAGCACGTGGCGTATGATGTCTTCTTGGAGTGGGCGGAATTCATCGTGCCCCCATACGTTTTTGAGTATTTCGTGGATTTTGTCCATATCGGTGTCTTTTGCGGATTGTTTTGCCCGGTTTGGTTTCGCAAAAATACAATTTTTTGCTGTAATACCGATGTTTTTCCGTATATTTGCGAATTAATAATTTGGCGTATTGCCCTTGTATTTCAAATTGACTATTTTTCAGCATGAAGCATATTAGAAATTTCTGTATTATTGCACACATCGACCATGGCAAAAGCACTTTGGCCGACCGACTTCTTGAATGTACTAAAACCGTGACAGGAAAAGACATGGAGGCGCAGGTGCTCGATGATATGGATCTGGAAAAGGAGCGTGGTATCACCATTAAGAGTCACGCCATCCAGATGGATTATACTTACAAAGGTGAAAAATATGTCTTGAATTTGATCGATACTCCAGGACACGTCGATTTCTCGTATGAGGTTTCACGCTCTATCGCGGCTTGCGAAGGCGCTCTGCTCATTGTCGATGCTTCCCAGGGCGTTCAGGCCCAGACTATTAGTAATCTTTACATGGCGCTCGAACATGACCTCACCATCATCCCTGTGCTGAACAAAATTGATTTGCCAGGGGCTATGCCCGATGAGGTGGAAGATGAAGTCTGCGAGTTGCTTGGATGCAAGCACGAGGATGTGCTGCGTGCCAGTGGCAAGACGGGTGAGGGCGTTCCTGCTGTGCTCGATGCCATTGTGGAACGTATCGCTCCTCCTGTCGGCGATCCTGAAGCTCCGCTGCAGGCGCTTATTTTCGATTCTGTTTTCAACCCTTTCCGTGGCATTATTGCTTATTTTAAGGTCATCAACGGCACTATTCATAAAAATGATTTCGTGAAGTTTGTGGCTACGGGCGAGGAATATAATGCAGATGAAATCGGCATTCTCCGCCTCAATATGGAGCCTAAGGAAAGTGTTTCCGCTGGCAATGTGGGCTACATCATCTCCGGTATTAAAACCGCTACCGAGGTTAAGGTGGGTGACACTATTACACACGTTGCCAAACCATGTAGCAAGGCGATTGAGGGGTTTGAGGAGGTGAAACCTATGGTTTTCGCTGGTGTTTATCCGATTGTGACAGAGGAATTTGAAAATCTGCGTGCCTCTCTTGAAAAGTTGCAACTCAACGACGCTTCTCTCACGTTCTTCCCTGAGTCTTCTTTGGCGCTCGGCTTTGGTTTCCGTTGCGGTTTCTTGGGCATGCTTCACATGGAGATTGTGCAGGAACGTCTCGACCGTGAGTTCAACATGGAGGTCATCACCACCGTGCCAAACGTTTCTTATGATGTTTACACCACCAAGGGGGAAAAGATTGAGGTGCACAATCCTTCTGGCCTTCCAGAGTCTTCTCTTATCGATCATATTGAGGAACCGTATATCCGCGCTTCCATTATCACCAATTCTGAGTTTATCGGACCAATTATGAAACTCTGCCTTGGCAAACGTGGCGAGTTGGTCAATCAGACTTATGTGGCTGGCAATCGCGTGGAGTTGCTTTACAATATGCCGTTGGGTGAAATCGTGTTCGATTTCTACGATCGCTTGAAGAGCATTTCCCGTGGTTATGCTTCTTTTGATTACCATCCTTTGGAGATGCGCCCTGCAAAATTGATTAAGTTGGACGTCATGCTCAACGGCGATCCTGTCGATGCTCTTTCTTCTCTTACTCACGTCGATAATGCTTACTCTTTGGGTAAACGTATGTGCGAGAAGTTGAAGACGCTCATCCCTCGTCAGCAGTTCGATATCGCTATCCAGGCGGCGATTGGCGCCAAGGTCATCGCGCGTGAAACGATTAAGGCTGTCCGCAAGGATGTGACCGCCAAGTGTTATGGCGGCGACATCTCCCGTAAGCGTAAACTCTTGGAAAAGCAGAAAGAAGGTAAGAAACGTATGAAGCAGATTGGTTCTGTTTCTGTTCCGCAAAAAGCATTCCTTGAAGTGCTTAAACTCGACGAATAGTTTTTTTTACAAAAATCGGTGAACTTATAGAAGTCACCTTTAAATGTTTGCTTGCAGATGCCAATGTTTATCAAAGGATTCCATACGATTTGCTTTTTGCTGATTTCTGTCGTGTGTTGCGCGCAGAATTTTATTCGTGCCAATCAGCTCGGTTATTTTACGAATGGCATGAAGTGCGCAATGATTTCAGACATGGATGCTGAATCGTTCACTGTTCGCGGCGCACAAACCAATCAGGTGGTTTTTTCTGCCGCACTTGAACCTCAACGCCTTTGGAACATGAGCGGTGAGAATGTCCAGTTTGCCGACTTTTCCGAGTTCAATGTCCCAGGTCAGTATTACTTGCAGATTGGCACCGAACGCTCTCATCCTTTTGTGATTGCAGACTCGGCTATCTTTGACGAATTGTCGGTTTGGACGTTAAAGTCCTTTTACCTTTGGCGCTCTTCCACTCCTATTGAAGAGCAGTATGCTACTTTCCGCGGCACTAATTATGCTCGTGCGATGGGGCATCCCGACGATGTCGTTTATGTACACAGGTCGGCTGCTTCCGAGGGGCGTCATGTCGAGTCGGAGGTTTCTTCTCCTAAGGGGTGGTATGATGCTGGCGACTATGGTAAATATATCGTTAACGCAGGTTTCTCTGCCGCTTTTTTCTGGATGGCATACGAACTTTATCCTGATTACTATGCCAATCTCAATCTCAACATTCCGGAAAGCGGCAACCAAATGCCCGATATTTTGGATGAGCTGAAATGGGAACTTGATTGGATGCTCACCATGCAGGATCCTTCTGACGGTGGTGTCTATCACAAACTTTCCACTTTGCGTTTCTGTGGCATGGTGATGCCGGATGCGGATAAAAAAGACCGCTATGTGATTGGAAAATCAACAGCCGCGGCACTCAGTTTCGCCGCTACTATGGCGGCTTGCGCTCGTGTTTATGCTCCTTTCGACTCCATTACAGACGGTATGTCTGATAAAATGTTGAAGGCTGCCCGGCGTGCCTACAAATGGGCGGAGGCACACCCGGAGGTTTATTATCAAAATCCGAAGGATGTTTTTACCGGCTCCTATGGTGATGAGACTTTGTCGGACGATTTCTTTTTTGCAGCGGCCGAATTGTTTATTACGACCAAGGAAAAACAGTATTATGACAAATTGAATTTGTCGCAGTCTTTTGAAACGCCCACATGGCACGACGTGAAATCGGTTGCTTTGCTCGATTTGGCTATCAATGAAAAATCTTTGCCCGATTTCATCAATAGGCACATGTTGAAAGTCAAGTCACAGGCTTTATTCGACAATATCTATAAACTCTATCATTATAGTGTTGGTCATCTTCCACTCCGCAAGTTTGAATGGGGTAGTAATGGCACGGTTGCTGCCAATGGCTCCATTTTGGGTGTGGCGTATAACCTTACTGGCGAAAAGAAATACCTTGAAGGTGCGCAGGCTTGTTTCGATTATTTACTTGGCAGAAATTCTGTCGATTATTGTTTCGTCTCTCGTTTTGGATATAAATACCCTAAAAATATCCACGATCGCCGCTCCGATGCGGATGGCATAAAAGAACCTCTACCTGGCTATTTGGCTGGTGGCCCAAACCTCGACGAAACCACCGATTGCGGAAAGACGAGTTATCCGTCTGGCACTTATCCTGCCAGAGCCTATCTCGATGAGATGTGCAGTTACTCTACTAATGAAATCGCAATCAACTGGAATGCGCCTCTCATTATGCTCATCGCTGAAATCTTGAATGCGTATTGACAGTTTTTGTGTGCTGAAAATGACCAGAGTATTGAAATATTTGGTTGGCACTATGGCTCTGCTGTCGAGCCTCTTGGTGGCAGAGGCCCAAAACTCGCTGAAAGAGAGGGTTGAGGAGCATCTGAAAGAAGTAGAGAGGTATCGTCATGAAAGACTGTGCGAGGTGCAGCCGGGAATATATTGTCTTGAATATCCGGATGATGACGAACTTGAAATCAAGAATATAGAGATTATCTATCTATCTGAGGAAGAGGTGCTTGGGTGGACTGAAATCGAGCCTGATTCACTGTTGGACAATTACATGGGAGTCGGAGGATTCAACTGGTGCGGAATATACGAATGCATGAGCAGGGATTCGTTTGCCTGCATTCCTTTCGACGAGGAACTGTATTTCGGCAGTTATAGTATTTATCTATCGAAAGTATTCAGACGAAAATTTGAAAATTCGAGAGTTTTGGGAAACTGCGACTGTCCGTTAGATGAACTTGTGCTTGTCTATTACAATTCTCCGGAATGGACTTGGCCTTCACTTGTGGGCAGAGAGGGGCTTCTGCCAGTCTGTAGAAAACACAAGTTGCAGTTTCTGCTGAAAGTATGGAAGCTGAGTTGACCAGATGATCCTGTTTCCATTTATATGATGATTTTGAGTTTTTATCTCAACATAAATAAACAACGAAAAATGGTTGCTGAATTAACGGCAACCATTTTTTGTGTATTCATACATCCACCAATTATGTTACTTGACAACTTGTGGATAATCATATTATTTTTTCACCCAATTTTTGTGTGCATGAAGGAATCTTTGTCAAATTTTATGCTTTAGCCTTGGGTTTTGTGACATTTTGTCAGTAAATCTCCTTTGGCACTATTTTTGGAATGAATGTGGACGATAATGAATCAAAGAAACATAAATCTGTAAATAAAGATTCTATAATATGGATAAAAAAGGTAATATTGGGGTAACCTCAGCAAACATCTTCCCCGTAATCAAGAAATTCTTGTATAGCGACCACGAAATTTTCTTGCGTGAAATCGTTTCCAACGCTGTTGATGCCAGCCAGAAATTGAAAACTTTGGCCTCTGTCGGCGAGTTTACTGGTGATCTTGGCGAAATCAAAGTGGAGGTGAAAATCGACAAAAACGCTGGTACTCTTACCGTGTCTGACCGTGGTATTGGTATGACGCAGGAGGAAATTGACAAATACATCAACCAGATTGCTTTCTCTGGCGCGGAGGAATTTGTAAACAAATACAAGGATGCTGCTCAGGCGATCATCGGTCACTTCGGTCTCGGTTTCTATTCTTCTTTCATGGTTTCCAAGCGTGTGGAAATCGTGTCTAAGTCATTCCGCGACAATACCGTTCCTGTGAAATGGGCTTGCGAAGGTGATCCTGAATACGTTTTCTCCGACGTTGAAAAGAATGACAGAGGTACCGATATCGTGATGTATATCGACGATGAAAACAAAGAGGAATTCCTCGATGAGAATAAAATCAAGGGCTTGCTTGAAAAGTATTGTAAATTCCTTCCTGTTCCTGTTGTTCTTGGTAAAAAGAAGGAATGGAAAGACGGCAAAGAGGTGGAAACCGATGAGGATAACGTCATCAACAACACCAATCCGGCTTGGACCCGCAAACCTGCTGATTTGAAGGATGAAGATTACAATAACTTCTATCGCGAACTCTATCCGTATGCCGAAGATCCTTTGTTCCATATTCATCTGAATGTGGATTTCCCTTTCAATCTTACTGGTATTCTCTACTTCCCTAAGATTAGAAACAATTTCGAAATCCAGAAAAACAAGATCCAGCTCTACAACAAACAGGTGTTTGTGACCGACTCTGTTGAGAATATCGTTCCTGAATATCTCACTTTGCTCCATGGTGTCATCGACTCTCCTGATATCCCTTTGAATGTTTCGCGTAGTTATCTCCAGGCTGACCAGAACGTAAAGAAGATTTCTTCTTACATCACAAAGAAGGTGGCTGAACGCTTGAACGAACTCTTTAAGAGCGATCGCCCTAACTTTGAGTCTAAGTGGGACGATTTGAAGATCTTCATGCAGTATGGTATCCTCTCCGATGAGAAATTCGCAGAAAAAGCCGATTCTTTCTTCCTTTTCAAAGATACTGAAGGCAAGGCTTATACTAATGAAGAGTATAAGACTCTCATTGAGCCTAATCAGAAGGATAAAGACGACAAATTGGTTTACATCTATGCAACCAGCAAGGAAGGACAGTTCTCTGCTATTGAGGCTGCAAAGGTGAAAGGCTATAACGTGCTCTTCATGGACGGTCCGCTCGATACGCATTTTATCAACCGTGCCGAACAGAAAGCGGAAGGTAAGATTCACTTTGTTCGTGTTGACTCCGATACGATTGACAAATTGGTGCTCAAGGAAGACGCTAAGGCAGTTGAATTGTCGGTTGACAAGCAGAACGAACTCCGCGATGTGTTCTGTTCTTGGTTGCCAAAGAACAAGGATATGGAGTTCACAGTGACTTTCGATAACATTCCTGGTGGCGATATGCCGGTTTATATCACTCAGAATGAGTTTATGCGCCGTATGAAAGACATCTCTGCTATGCAGGGTGGCAGCACCATGAGTTTCTATGGAGAGCTTCCAAACTCTTATTCGTTTGTTCTCAACACCGCTCATCCTTTGGTGGACGCTGTCGTGAAGGCGGAAGAAGAGGCTTGCGGAAGTCAGATTTCTCCTATCAATGCCGAGGTCGCAACTCTTGAAAAGAAAAAGGCTGATTTGAAGGGGGACAAAAACGACAGCGATCTTCCTGATCCAATCAAGGAAGAAATCAGAAAAATTGAAACTGATCTCGCTGGTAAGACTGAGGCTCGTAAAACCATCCTTAAGCAGTTCTCCGAGAAGAATGATTTGGTGCACCAGATGGTTGACCTTGCTTTGCTCGCAAATAATCTGCTCAAAGGTGAAGCCCTCACCGAGTTTATCAAACGTAGCGTGAAGTTGCTTTGATTTTTCTTCTCGCTTTTTGCGGCGGTTATTTATATCCCTTGCGAAAACTCGTTCGCAAGGGATTTTTTTTTAATTTTGTAAACACGACGATATTTCTTGTTTTGTACGATGAGACAACGCTTTATTTTCCGTTTGCTGATTCTTGCCTTTGCCTTCTTCTTTCCGGCCTATATGTCCGCTCAGAAGGTTGGCCTTGTGCTCAGTGGCGGCGGTGCTAAAGGCTGTACCCATATTGGGGTGATTCGTGCTCTTGAAAAACATGGTATCCCAATCGATTATGTGGCAGGAACTTCCATGGGTGCCATCATTGGCTCTTTGTATGCGTTGGGCTATTCTCCCGATGAAATTGAAGATCTTATTTCCTCAAAAGAATTCCAGTCGTGGAAAACCGGACGTTTAGATGAAAAGTCTATTTATTATTTCAAAAAGATGGAACCTACTCCTGAGTTCCTGTCTTTGAGAATGAATGTCACTTCAAATTTCAGAATACAGCAAAATTTTTTGCCAAGCAGTCTGATAAAACCGACTCAGATGAACGTTGCTTTCATACAGCTTTTCGCACAAGGAAGCGAAGTCTGCAAGGGGGATTTCAATAACCTTATGGTCCCTTTCATGTGTATGGCTTCCGATGTGAACAACAAGGAGTCTGTTCGTCAGAAAAACGGAGATCTGGGTGATGCGGTGCGTGCTTCCATGAGTTTTCCTCTTGTGTTCCAACCTATTGATGTGAATGGCCGCTCGCTGTATGATGGTGGCATTTATAATAATTTCCCTGTGAATGTGATGCAGGAGGAGTTTAAACCCGACTATATCATCGGGGTTTCTGTCGCTGATGAAATTGTGAAAACAAGTTCTGAAAGTGATGTGATGACTCAGGTGGAGGGACTGATAATGAACCGGGATGAGGCTTTCTCTTATTCCAGAGATTCTATGCTCATTCTTCGCTTTAAGTATCGCGATGTGGGACTGCTCGATTTCCCGCGTGTTCATGAGTTAAGCCAAATTGGCTTCGACACGATGGAGGTTTACATAAATGAGGTCAGGGAGCATGTCCAATCTTTTGTCTCTCAGGATTCGCTTGACGCAAAACGTCTTGCTTTCAAGGAGAAATTCAAACCTCTTAATTTCAAAAATGTTCAGGTGGAGGGCGGTTCTTCCTCCCAGTGTGCTTATGTGCGTAGAAATTTGGGTTTCCAGGAAGGAAAATTGTTGGATGTCAATCAGTTCAAATCGAACTATTATAAATTGATGTCCGATTCCAAAATTAAGGAAATTCGACCTCATGCAGTCTATAATGATCAGGATTCTTGTTTCGACTTGAATCTAAAGATTTCGGTGGATAATAGTTTGAAAGTGTCTCTTGGTGGTTTCATCTCTTCTAATAGTGTGAATGAACTTTATGCCGGACTTAAGTACCAAAATATTTTCTTGTTCCCGATGAATCTGTCGCTCGACGGACAACTTGGTATGCTTTATAAGGGGGCCAGTTTCCGCCTGAGATCCGATTTTATGACGCGTATTCCAATGTATGTGAAATGGAATACTGTCGCTCATCTCTTAACGTATTATGCGGAAGACTTGGTTTCGTTCTATTCCGGACATGGCGTTTTTTCTCATGCGATAGGTGAGAGTTATTCCAGATTGAAAGTTGGTTTCCCTTATCACAGGTCGGGCAAGGTGGAGTTTGGGTTTGGAATTGGGCAGACAAAGTCGCAGTATAAGGGACCTCACACTCCATTAGACAATGATGATTACGACCGCATCGATTCTCGTATGTTCGTCGGCTCTCTTTTGTACGACAGGTGCAATTATACTGTGCGTCAGTTCCCTGTGCTTGGATATAACACTCGTCTGGCGCTCAATTTTGTCCACGATAATACGGACTATTCCTATTTCGTAAAAGATGGAAGAAAAGAGTCGTTTGATTTGGATGCGAAGAATTGGTTTCAAGCATCTTTTTTGACAAACAATTATTTCCGTTTGTCAAAGCATTTCTCTTTGGGATGGCACGCGGAAGCCCTGTATTCTTCTTTGCAGAACGATGTCGTAGATGAGGGTGAGATAACCAGAATGCCTGCGTTCCAGCCAACGATTCATTCGAAAATGGTGTATAATCCTTATTTGCGCTCCGATGCTTTTGCGGCTGGTGGCTTGATTCCGATTTTCCGCTTTAATGATAATTTTCATTTGAGATATGAGAATTATTTCTATGTGCCTTTTTCTCGTTTCGAATCTTTATATCCAAAGAGGATTTCTTCTTATGTGTCTTATGACAACGTGGTATATTTGGCCGAAGTTAATCTTGTGTTGCAGTTGAATGTTTTGACTGCCAGCCTTTATGCCAATTATTATACTCAACCACAACATAATTGGAATGTTGGTCTTATTATTGGTTTCCTTTTATTTAATGAACCTTTTATTGAACGCTGATTTATGGATTTGCCAATAGCTTTTGTCGAAAGAATACAGTCTGAATTTGGAGATGATGCCCAGGCTTTTTTGGATGCTGTGGGTACGGATCCTTCGGTTAGCATACGGTTGAATCCCTCAAAACTATGCGACTTGAAAATGGCCGATGAAGTGCCATGGTGTCCCGGTGCCTTTTATTTGAAACAGCGACCTGTTTTTACGCTTGACCCTCTCTTCAATGCTGGTGCGTATTATGTTCAAGAGGCAGGCTCCATGTTCTCAGGCTATGTGTTCAAGCAACTCAAAGATGAGTCTCCAATGGTCGTTCTTGATCTTTGTGCGGCTCCCGGTGGAAAATCCACTCATCTTGCATCGGTGATGAACGGAGACGGTCTGCTGGTGTGTAATGAGGTCGTAAAAAACCGTGTCGCGCCTCTTCGTGAAAACATCACGAAATGGGGCTTCCCTAATGTGGTTGTGACCAATGCGGAGGCCTCCGATTTCGGAAACCTGGAAGGGTGTTTCGATGCGGTTGTGATAGATGCTCCTTGTTCGGGTGAAGGTATGTTTAGAAAAGATGATCAGGCCGTGACGGAATGGAGTGAGCAGAATGTGGATATGTGTGCATCTCGCCAACGCGATATTCTCAAAAATGTCTGGCCTGCACTGAAAGTGGGCGGTTTGCTCATATACAGCACTTGTACTTACAACAGACAGGAAAACGAAGAGAATGTTCGTTTTATTTCGGAGTCTTTAGGTGCCGACATCCTGAGGGTGCCTTGCCCGCCTGAATGGGGTGTTACTGCCACCGAAGAAGGTTATCATTTTTATCCATACAAATCGCGGGGGGAAGGCTTCTTCTTGGCTGCTTTGCGTAAGACTTCGGACCAGGAACAGTGTGTTCTCTCCAAAAAGGATAAAAAAGATAAAAAGGCTAAAAACGCAAAAACGCCTGCAGTCCCTTCTGCATTGAAATCATGGATTTTGGACAGTGAGAAATATGATTTTTCTCTCTCTAAAGAGGGCGATTGGTTGATCGCTTTCCCTTCCGCGTATGCCGATTTGCTGGAAGCGCTCCGTGCCAATTGCCGTGTGGCTCAAAGTGGGGTGGCGGTGGCAACTCTGAAGGGTAAGGACTTTGTTCCTGCCCCAGCCCTGGCTTTGTCTTCCGCACTCAATAAGGCTGTGTTCTCTGTTGTGGATCTGGAATGGGAGGATGCAATGTCATTCTTAAAGAGAGAAAACCTGGTTTTGACGGACACGGCTCCTAAGGGGTGGGTGTTGCTTGCATACAAGAATGTCCCTCTTGGATGGACCAAAAATTTGGGCAACAGATCAAATGGTGCCTATCCCGCTGAATGGCATGTGAGAATGGCGGCAAACAGAAACGATTATACGGACCTTTTTGATATTTAAAGGGATATGAAACTTACTTTTTTAGGAACTGGAACTTCTACGGGTGTTCCGATTTTGGGCTGTGACTGTGAAGTGTGCCTGTCCAAAGATTCAAGAGACAAACGATTGCGTTGCTCTTCGCTTTTGCAGATTGAGGGGAAGAATATTCTGATTGATTGCGGACCTGATTTCCGACAACAGGCTTTGCGTTCTAATCTTAATACAATAGATGCTTTGCTGTTTACGCACCCGCATTCCGATCATGTGGGTGGAATAGATGACTTACGCACGATTCCCTATGCTTCTTTTCATTGGAAGATTCCAGAAGGTGTGGACCTGCCTCGCATTCCCTTTTATGGATTGAGTTTTACCAATGCTGCAATAAAGAAGATGTTTTATTATTGTTTCCCAGATAGTGGAAATGAGGAATACAAAGGGATGCTGCCATTGCTGGAGCCTCATGAAATCAATTCTGATGGCACTCCTTTTGAAATATGTGGTGGCATTAGCGTGACTCCTGTTTTTGCAACACATGGCAATCTGACTACTACAGGGTTTCGAATAGGAAAACTGGCGTATCTCACAGATTTCAAGACGATTGAAAAAAAAGAACTGGATAAGCTCTATGATTTGGATGTGCTGGTTCTGGGTATGCTGCGCCACAATCGTTTGCATGCTTCTCATCTGCGTTTGGATGAGGCGATGGAGATTGTCAATACAGTGAAACCAAAGCAGACTTTTTTTGTTCACATGAGTCACGATATCGGTCTCCACGACAAGTCGCAGGATTTGATGCCAGATAATTGTCATTTGGCTTACGATGGGCTTGAATTAGAGATTTAATGGCAATTTTTCCGCCGTTATTCATTCTATCTTTTCTGCTTTTTCGTTATTTTTGCGCCGTTTTTAGAATTATCATAAAAATGAAAGCAAAATTCATGTCAGTCTTGGTCGCTGTGGCAGCGATGGGACTTTTTTCTTGTAGTAATACGCAAGAAAATGTGGAAAACAAGGAAGTGAAGACTTCTACTGTTGAACTTAAAGAGGTGACTTCTCCTGCAGAGGCAATTGCACGTTTGCAGGAAGGTAACGCTCGCTACGCTTCTGATAGCGCTGTCAACCCTCACGACAATCATATGCGTATTGATGAAACTGCTCCTAAGCAGACTCCTTTCTGCGCGGTTGTTGCTTGCTCAGACTCTCGTGTGCCTGTTGAGCATATCTTCGACCAGGGTATCGGCGACATCTTTGTGATCCGTACCGCAGGTAACTCGGTTAACGATGATGTTGTAATGGGTAGTGTTGACTATGCAATCGAACACCTTAAAGTTAAGTCGGTTGTCGTTATGGGACACGAATCTTGTGGTGGTGTCACTGGCGCTATTACTGAAAAGGAAGAGGCTGTTGAAAACAGCAAGGTTGACGAATTGCTTTCTGTTATCCGCAATGATGTTCGTCCTTATTACGGTCAGAAGGACTCTCTTGATGCTGCTATTCGCTTGAACACGAACAAGCAGGTTGAACGCATTCTTGCCAATCCTGAAGTGAAGAAACTTGTTGAGGAAGGCAAACTCAGCGTTGTTGGTGCTTACTACAATGTTCACACTGGTAAGGTGGATTTTTAATACCTTGTAAAGGTAACATAGAGATAGACGGAAGCTGTCTGGCAGAAATGTCAGTCAGCTTCTTTTTTTTGTAAATGAATGGAAATGATGTATCTTTGTATATGATTGGTGAATTTTTTTTAAGTTCACCCTATATGATTGTTATGCTGAATTTTCAATATAATGCACAGTTTTAATCTTCTTTTTAGGTTTTGCTTTTTTGTCGCTTCAATGATGACGTTTTCTTTCTCAGTTTTGGCGGAGAATGTGCGTCGTCAGTTTTCTGTAGTTCCAAGTGACTTTAAGACCGAGATTGTTCATCTCTCAGAAGATGAAATGGGATATGTCTGGATTTCTACGGATGAGGGGCTTGTCCGCTACGATGGTAATCATTTTGATCGTTTTACTCACAATCCCAACGATTCGTTGTCTCTTCCTGCCAATCTTTGTTTTGAAACTTTGATCGACAGCAAGTCGCGTTTTTGGGTGGCTACGAATGCGGGGCTTTCCTTGTTCAACCGCCTTGATTTGTCTTTTCACACAGTGCAGGTCGATACTTTCGCACCCGCGGTTATTGATATAGAGGAAGACTTCTCCGATCATTCTATTTGGCTGTTGGGCTACGATGCTGTTTACCGTTATTATCCTGAAACTGGTCATGTCGATGTTAATCCGGGAAGGTGGGGTAGAAGGTTTATTCTGACGGATAAAAATATTATTGTCGTATCAGAATCGGAGGGACTTTTTTGCTTCTCAAAAAAAGATTTTTTCCATGCTCGTTACGAAGAGCGTTTTCATTTTGTCCCCGAATTACTGAGCGATAAGATCAGTACGCATCTTTTCCGTATTTTAGAGGCTTCAGACCATACATTCTTTGTCGGCTCGCTCAATGATGGTGTCTATTTGCTGAATCCCGATTTCTCTTTGAGAGAGCACTATAATGCTGGTGATAATCCGCATTGCAATTCTTCCAATACGATTTGCACTTTTTCTGAAGATGATAACCGATTGGTTTGGATTGGAACGATCAATGGAAACATCTCTGTTTATGATTTGGATAATAAGCGGTTCGCTGAAAAAAATCTGATATTCCCCGACGAGGTGAACGCACAGAATCTAACGACCAGCGCCATTTTGTTCGACAAACAGGGCAATCTTTGGGTGGGTTCTTATCGAAACTGGCTGATGCAGTCTTCTGTCTCCGATGCTGTGTTTGCTTATCACAAATTACCTGTAGGCCTTCCCGTTTCTTCCTTGGCGAAAGGTCTCAACGGTGAAGTCCTGATCGGTACCGATGGCGCCGGGGTTTTTTCTTATACTGAGCAGGGAGGCTTAATTCCATCTGCGTTTTCAACTCTTTTTCCTGCCGCATCGACTCATATCTCGGCTTTGAGGAATTTTGATAATTCCATTTTTGCCGTGGCTTGGGGAAAAGGGGTGGGATGCTCCAAAAAGGGCGTAAGTCCCGACTACGAAAAGATCCCTTTCAAATATTCGAAGATTCAAGATGTGTTGAAGGTCGATTCCGGCCTATGGGTTGCAGCAGACGGATATGGTTTGGCTTTCTTGGGTAATGATGGTCAGTTCAGGTCTTTTGAAAACTCCTCAAGTCCGGTCTTCTGTCGCGATATGCCTCATTATCCTCGTTTCTTGCATCGTGACTCAAAAAATAGAATATGGGCTTGCACAAGTTATGGGTTGTGTTGCTGGAATGGAAAAGATTATATCAATTATTTGCCTGCGGAGGGAAACAATAATGATATTATCATGTTGCAAGAGGGGGACGATGGCACAATCTGGTTCCTCTCAAAAAATGACGGTTTGTGCTCTGTCAATCCTGCTACTGCTGTTATTTACTTCTGGTCTAAATATTTTGATTTGCCGAGAGGTCTTCGCTCATTCACAGTTGATAAAAACAACAAGATTTGGGTTTGTAATTCCGATCATATTTTCAGTATCGACACAGAAAAGAAAGTGGTTCGCGATTTTAATGTCTCTAAATTTCTGGGTGCGGATGTGTTCCACGATAGAGCGGTGTTATTGGAAGACAATGGTAAGTTATGGTTTGGTACCACATCTGGTTTCTTCACCGTGCAAACAAACTTGGTTTCAGATCCTGTGAAAAGCCAGGTTATTCTCACGTCTTTCTCTTTGTTCGGCAAACCTCAGTCTCCGGAATCTTCGGATGTACTTGATGAGGATATTTCATTTGCACAGCAAATTACCCTCAATCCAAGTCACTCTTTCTTTGGATTCGGATTCGGGTGCCCGAATTATGCGGCTGCCGACCAACTCACTTATTATTATCGTCTTTCTGGTCTGTCCGATCAGTGGGTGCGTGCCGATATTCCATCTGTGTCTTTCTCCGGTTTGTCTTCTGGCTCCTATGAATTGGACGTGAAGGTGCATGCCGGAAAAATATGTGTCGGCCATCTTTCTCATCCTCTGTCCATTGTAATCACGCCGCCTTGGTGGAAATCTTGGTGGTTTATCTTGTCGCTTGTCTTGTTTGGTGCGATTGTCGTTTCTTCCATCTTCTATTTCCGTATTCGTTTTTTGAACGAGCAGAAGAAACAACTGGCTGTTGAGGTGGAAAAACGCACCCGCGAGTTGGCTGAAAGCAATGATGCGATAATGAGGCATAATGCGCAGATAGCACAGAAAAATGAAGAACTTGATGCCGCTCTTTCCACGAAAGATAAAATCATCTCTGTCATAGCTCACGATTTGCGCAATCCTATGACGGTTATCTCAGGCATGTTGGATTGCCTTTCTTCTTCGCCGGAGTTGAAAGATTCTACCAATGTGATGGAACAACTCCGAACCGCTTCAAACGCGGCTTCCAATCTGCAGTCGCAGATGGAGAATTTGCTCCATTGGTCGCGTTTGCAGTCCTCATCCATCGCTTGTTCGCCAACCGATGTCTTCTTTTTTGTTCCGGTCAAAGGTTGCATCTCTTTACTCCAGGATGTTGCTCGCAGAAAGTCGCTGGTCATTTCCTTTGAAGATAAATCCACCGTTTCCGGTTATGCTGATGAACGTATGTTGGCAACCATCGTAAGAAACCTTATTGCCAATGCGATTAAGTTCTCTTATCCAAAGGGAAGAATAGACTTGAATGCCAAAGATTTCAATGGCGGTGTGATGCTTTCGGTCACCGATTATGGTATTGGTATGTCTTCTGAAACGGTCGATGCAATCATGCAAAACTCTGCTTTCAAAAAGTCTGCTCAAGGTACAAGTGGGGAGATTGGTTCGGGACTCGGACTTTCCATCTGTATGGATTTTGCGAAACGTTGCGGTGGGGAGATTTCTGTTGTCAGTGAACAGGGAAAGGGTAGCACCTTCTCGCTCTGGCTGCCTGCTGGTAATGTGCCGCGACAGAATGCGGAGAGTTCTCTGATTTTCTCTTCTGATGATGTGAACCATGAAACGGAGAGAACTGACACTGATTACAAGCTGGATGAAGATGCTTCTTTTGTCAACGAAGATGAAAAAAAGACGATTCTTATTGTTGACGACGATGCTGAGTTGCTGTCATATCTCTCATTTGTTTTCCAGTCTGATTATGTGGTTGTTGCAGCCAACGATGGCGAACAAGGATTGAACATGGCCCGACAGGTTATTCCGGATTTGATTATCACCGATTTGATGATGCCGAATATGAATGGTAAACAACTCTGTGAAGCCATAAAAACAGATATTCTCACGCAGCATATCCCTGTGCTGATGTTGACTGCCTCAGATTCGGAAGTGTCTCAAATTGAAAGCTTGAATCTTGGTGCGGACGATTACATGATCAAACCGTTCCATCGCGACATTGTTCTGGCAAAAGTGCATTCCGTACTGAAAAACAAGGAACGACAGTTGCATCATTATCGCAATCAGATTTTGTCTATGACGCAAGAGGAACTCCCAGACAGTGAAAAGGATTCATTTATGGCCAAGGCAACCGAGATTGTGAAAAAACATGTGGCGGATTCAGATTTCAACTCTGATGAATTCGCTTCAGAATTGGCGATAAGTCGTGTGCAGTTGTTCCGTAAATTCAAATCTTTCATGGGAACGACTCCAAGCGATTTTGTGAAACAATACAGATTGGTTTATGCTTCGCAGTTGCTCACTTCTGGTGGTATGAATGTGACGGATACTGCGTTTGCCTGTGGATTCAACGATGCCAAGTATTTCTCTCAATGTTTTGTTGCGAAATTTGGCGTGAAACCTTCCAATTATATGAAAAAGAGTAAATAAGAAGGGACATTTAGAAATTGTTCTGAATTTTAACAGATTCTTACTCCAGTTTCTCAATCTTGCATTCGTGTTTTTTGGTTTTCTCGTCGTAGTTGATTCCGACGAAAAGTACATCTCCTTTATATTGATTGAGTGCCTGGCAGTAGTTTTTCTCCTTGATTTGCTTTATGGCGCTTTCTGCGGATTTGTTATGTTTCAGTTCGATAACCAATGCTGGTATGTTTGGCAAGTATGGAATCAACACCAAGTCGGCATATCCTTTGCCGGTTGGTAATTCTTTTATTAAAGTATAGCGAGTGTTGGCGTAGAAATAAGCCAGACAAATGGCGCTCTGGAAGCAGTGCTCATCGTTGTAAGTAAGTGGACTGGTCACTTCTGTGTGGGCTGCATTGAGAGCCTGTGCAACTGCGCTTTCATTTTTGTTGATGGTGTCGTCGAGAAGTTGCTTGGATGCGTTGATGATTGTCATCAATTTGCTGTAGTTGGCATCGTGTCTGATGGCGGACACCCATTCCATTCGCACTTCTTCATTGGGGATTCTGCAGGTTTTGTTCTTGCGGTCGTAAGACAAGTAGCCCAAATGAATCAGATAGGTGAAGACATTGTCCTTGGTGTTGATATTGTCCATGGTGTTGCGGAATTCCAGCACCTCAACAGGAACCGCTTTGCCGGAAATCATGTCTGTAATGTCCTTTCGTATGCCTTCAAAATCGTATTCTATATAGTCTTTCAGCACTTCAAATGTGCTGGTTGCCGACCAATAACTGGCAAATTCCTTTGTCGTGATGGCATTCACCACCGACAGCGGATTGAAGATTCCTACGGTGTCCGACATCTTATAGCCGTCATACCAGCGAGCGCACTCATCCTTGTCAATGCCATGTTCGTTGCAGAGGGCTTCCACTTCTTCGTGTGTGAAACCAATCGCATCCGCGAACTGACGTGGCATCAGCATAGTGTATTCTTGAAACTCATTGAGTTTCGATTGTATCTTGTCTCTCACGATAGGCAAAATGCCTGTAATATATGCCAGAACGATGGCTGGACGAAGGTCTGCATTCTTGAAAAGTCCATTCAAAAATGCCAGATAGTTTTGGTATAACGGTTCTGGCACTCTCTCTCGCACCAGCACGTCATATTCGTCAATGATGATGACGAATTTCTCGTTCGTTTGACCATATACCCTCAAAATACATCTTGCCAAATTGTCTGTTGGCTTGAACTTCACATTAGGGAATTGTTCTTCAAATTCTTCTCTCAACGACTCGTTGAGATCGTCAAACAACAATTTCTTGTCAGGGGTGTTGTTATACCATCCATTCATGTCCAACTTTATCACGTTGAACTTGTTCAGGTTGTCCTCATAATCGGCCACGCTGCCTATCTTCATCTTCGAGAAGATATCCTTTGTGTCACATCCTTTGGAATAATAAGCGGATATCATGTTGCCGGCCATGCTCTTTCCAAAACGTCGGGCGCGAGACATGCAGACATAGTTGTTGTCTGTGTCGAGCAACTTGTTCAGCTCGGTCAACATCATGCTTTTGTCCACATACAATGGTGTTCTTAAACTGCGTTTGAATGCTTCCGCATTCGGATTGAGGTATATGCCCATTTTTTCAACTTATTATTCAATACAAAGTTAAGGATTTTTAGGGAAGTTGTAAAATTTTAGTGAATTATATACAAGTTGGCTCTTTCAATGTTCTTTGTCTATATAAAGACAACATTTAATTAATGGTGTTAATAAAAAACACGTACATTCTTTAAACTTTTGTCTATTTATTTGTATTTTTGTCGATATTCCGGTTTATTTGCTGGAAATTTGCAACTGCCCTCGTAAGTCATTATGACGCCAGAGGGTTTCCTTTGTAAATATTTCGGTTAGAATATAGAATTAAACACTATACAACAAATCAGAAAAACAGAATTATATAACATATTAACATAAAATGCATTGACTATTATTTGCGTTCTCCTGAATAGCGTAGGAAACTAATCAGAAGGAATAAGAACACAAAAATAGTGGTTAGGCAGCTTCTTAGGAAGAAGTGTGCCTCATCGCTCCATTATATGTAAGTCAATGTCTGTGCCTTGGGCATGGACATTTCTTATTGGAGCGATGAGGTTCCTTTTCCTACGCAGCCTCGGAGAACGCATAAGAAGGTTCATGCCTTTCTTGTGTGGTTTCGTGAGTGGTAGCTCGATGCAACATAGTATTGCAACGATTTATCACGAAGATGTGTAAAAAAATCATAACTAAATATACACCACGATTCAATCTTGAAAGCCGTAGGTACATTGGGTGCAAGGCTAAGCTTATTGATTGGATTTTTGGACTAATACAGCAGGAGACTCACGATGCTAACTCTTTCTGTGATATTTTTGCGGGCACAGGCTCTGTATCAAATCGTGCCATTTGTTTGTTTGATCATGTAACAATCAATGACTTTCTTTATTCCAATCATGTCTTATATCATGCTTTTTTTGGTGTTGGAGAATGGAATGAGGAGAAGATTTTACAAATGCTCAATGAATTTAATGCGATAGATGCAACACAAATTCCTGATAACTATTTCTCTATCAATTACGGCGATAAATACTTCGACTATCTTTCTGCTAGAAAGATAGGGTATGTTCGTGACCTTATAGAAGAAAGAAAAACGATTCTTTCAGAAAAAGAGTATTGTGTCTTGATTGCCTCCCTCATATATAGTATTGACAGAATAGCTAACACTCTTGGTCATTTTGAAGCTTACAGAAAGGTGAAGATTGTACCGCAGAATTTGCTTATTAAGCTTGTTGATGTGCGTCAGTGTGCAAATGTTGACATCTTCCAAAAAGATGCGAATAAACTTGCAAGAGAGATCCACACTGATATTGTTTATATGGATCCACCCTACAACTCACGTCAGTACAGTCGTTTCTATCATGTATATGAAGTCTTAGTGAAATGGGATAAACCAACGTTGTATTCTGATGCTGCTAAACCGAAATTTACTGAGAACAATAGTGATTATTGCAGAACTGCAGCTCTTGAAGCATTCACAGACCTTATTGCTCACATAGATACCAAGTTCATTGTGGTGTCATACAATAATACCTATAAGTCGAAGAGCTCATCATCAGAGAACAAAATCAAACTGGAACAAATCGAGGAAGTTCTAAATAACTGTGGAACAACTAAGGTTTTTACACATAAGCATCAGGCCTTCAATGCCGGTAAAACTGATTTTGATGATCATAAGGAGTATTTATTCATAACGGAGGTTGACAATGAAAAACGGAATCGCTCGTTCGCCGCTCTTCTACGTGGGAGACAAATATAAGCTTGTGCGTGAGATAAAAACACACTTCCCAAAACGGATAAACAGATTCATAGAACCTTTTGTCGGAGGTGGAAGTGTGATGATGAATGTTGATGCTGAGGGTTATCTGCTCAATGACATCGACTCATACGTCATTGCCATCCATCGTATGCTTTGTTCCTATTTAGGTCGTATAGATGAATTCTATCAGGACTTTGTTGAAATAGTTGATGAGTATGGATTGTCGCATTCGTATAGAGAGAATACAGTACCTGAAGAATTGAAAAAAGCATTCCCAAAGACATACTTTGCGAAGTTTAACAAGGAGGCTTACGCACGGTTAAAGGCAGACTTCAATGCAGGAGGAAGACAGAACATAATGAAGTTGTATGTCTTGTTGATTTATGGGTTTAATCGAATGTTACGATTCAATCGAAATGGATTTTTCAATTTACCTGTAGGAGATGTTGATTTTAACAAAAATACTTACGAAGCGTTGGATGACTATCTCTCCTTGCTGCAATACAAACATGTAGAATGGTTCAATCAAGATTTCCGTTCATTCCTTTCTACAATTGACTATCAAGAAGATGATTTGGTTTACCTTGATCCTCCATATTTGATTACTTTCAGCGAATATAACAAATTGTGGAATTATGAAACAGAAATGGATCTTCTTTACTTGCTTGATGAACTGAACGGAAGAAATGTGCGTTTTGCAATTTCCAATGTTACACATTACAAGGGAAAAGTTAATGATGCTTTCCTTGATTGGTCGACACGTTACAATAGTTATGCTATCAAGAGCAACTATATAAGTTTTAATGACAACACAGTTAAAAAGTTCAACGAGGTTCTTGTAACAAATTTTTAAATAGAGAAACTATGGCAAACAATGTAAAACATGGTAAGAGATTGTATAAGCAAATGGCTCTTGAAGTAGCTGTTCGCAATCCAGAGAGATACGAGGCAATTCTAAATACATTTGCGAAGTTTGAAGGCGAAATGCTTAATGATGATGGAATTTTGAACATTTACGCCCAGTTATATATAGATGGAGTAGTGACGACCGATAAAATAAAAGAAGAGAATTTAACATTGTCATATATAAAAAACTGGATTGTTGTAAACAATTCTCATAACAACGAGTGGGGATTTCCTACAGGATATCAAGCAGCTTTTACGCGCTACTTAAAAACCTTATCAGAGTTTGGGTTTATTTATTCTCAGTATAATCAAAAGTTACGACTTTCTCCTTTAGCAAAAGCTTTGGTGAATGATAAGATAACACTTTCGGAAGCTTTTGCAATACAGAGTGTTCGTTTTTGGAGGAAGTCTCCCTATAGACGAGTTCTAAACGACTTCAATTTTTTTACCTTCATAATAGATGCAATCATTGAACGTGATAAGAAAGGACATCGTCTCTCCTATAATCAGTTTATGGTTGGTTTGTTTTCTGATGATGGTAATGTTGAAAAATATCTCAATCTCTTGGAAACAAACAAAATTGGTGCTGATCAAGAAGCCGCTTATGATTTGGTTTATAGCCTTTACAATGAAGTAGATGATAAACACGCAAAGGTGTCTAAGATGACTTCTGCATTCCGTGATTATGGAAACACGGTGTTCCGGGTATTACAATTAACAGGGTTTATTACTGTTGACTATAAAGGAATGCTTTTGCTTTCTCCTAATAAAAAACGCATACCATTCTATCAAGAACTAAAAAATATAGGAAAGAGCATCCCGGAGTCCGCTAAAGAGAATGAAGAAGAATATTTCGAAATGCTAGGTGCTTTTGATTCGAGTATGGAAACTCTTGTGTATGCATTCCGCGAGAAAGAAGACCATTCTACTGCAGAGTATAATAAGAAGATACCAATTATAATAAATTCATATGGACTGGACAAGGACGGTATTGAACAGGCTCTTGTAAAGGTTTCTTCTGGAGATAAACGCGGAAAAGACTGTTTCTGGTTTATTCAAGATCCTGTGAAGTTCGAATTCCTATTGACGTTATTTGTCTATTCTTATTATGGAGACAAATTCGTATATAAACCGAATTACATTTGTGATGAGGCTGGAATACCGTATTCTCATGCTCCAGGAAACATTGGTGATATAGAAATATACAACAGAGAAAAATACTGGCTTATCGAAGCTACGCTGATACGAGCAAAAACGCAGCAGGTAAATAACGAGACTGTTAACCTTTTCAGACACATAGACGAAAGTAGAGAGGGCGATAAATACCTGACGCTTGTAGCTCCATACATTCATGATGATACTCGTTTGATTTTCAATGTTGCATCAGTGCTAACGTTGATGGAAAAAGATGGTATTAAACTGAACTCTATGTCCCAAACAACGGATGATTTTGTAAAGTCTGTAAAATCAAGTGATTATTTTATTTCCACAAAAGACAATTCAAAAGCATTTATAAGTGAATTAAAGAATACTCTTGACAGGGTATTGTTATAGATAATGATTATCTACGAGTTGTCAAGAATTTTATTCTTTGTGACTGAGCTCAGATGACCAACTCTGCTGGTTTTCCTGGAAAATATGACAATTTGGCGTAGTTTTTTTACAAAAAAGAATTTTCACATGGACAAATACCGTTTCCCTGAAAATTCTGTCAATAGGAAGCACAGCCAACGAACTTTTTTACATGCCCTCGTTTCTTTTGTTTCTTTTCAGTATTCACAGGAAAGAAATTGAGAAATAATATTTGATATGTCCTTGATATTTAAACTGTGGAATTATGATTTTTCCTTATTATTCAGACCAAATGCATGGTTTTTCTCTATATAAGGGCGATGCAATGCAGCTGCTTACAGAGGTGACTGATAAGTTTGATATGGTGTTTGCAGACCCACCATATTTTCTCTCCAAAGGTTTTACGATCAAAACAAAAAGTGGTTATATTCGCACCTTTGACAAAGGGGAATGGGATAAACAAACTACTCCCGATAAGGTCGAGGATTTCAATCGTCGATGGCTTACTTTATGCAAAGATCGTTTGAATAATCATGGAACAATTTGGGTGAGTGGAACCTATCACAACATTTTTCAGGTGGCCAATTGTCTTATCGGACTTGATTTTAAAATTTTGAATATTGTAGTGTGGCAAAAGTCCGATCCTCCTACAACTTTCACCAATCAAAGATTCAATTTCTCGGCAGAATACTTGATATGGGCAAGAAAAACGGAAAAGGTTGCTCATTATTTCAATTATGACTTGACAAAAGAGTTAAATGGAGGAGTTCATATGCCAGATGTATGGAAAATACCATCGGTAGCGAATTGGGAAAAGAAGTGTGGCAAGCATCCTACTCAAAAACCTTTACATCTGTTATATCGTATCATTTTGGCAAATTCACGGCCTGGAGACAAAATTCTTGATCCATTTGCAGGTAGTTGTACGACTGGTATTGCAGCAAGGTTGCTCGGCAGGAAGTTTGTGGGGTTTGATTTAGATGAAAAATATCTTGACATTGGTCGAAGGAGATATGAACAGCTTGCTGATGAGACCATTGCTGAAAAGATGCTAAAGAAGATTTCTGAGAATCCGGAGGAAGTTATGGTTATTGTTAATCATGCCAGGAAAGAATTGAGGGAAAAGATGATAGAAACAGGTATTTGTTATTTGCGTGCTGGTGATTCACAAGGGTCGTTATTGGTTACATCTGGATTTGAAAGATTGCAGTATTTACTTTTGCATACAAGTGGCGAAAATGTGGAGATGTTTAGGTTAAAGTCGAAAGGCAGTTTCCAAATATGGACAAAGGAAACTCTTGAAAAATATGGTTTTACGCCAGAGCATGCACCATACTACGTTGTACTGAAATTTGATGGCAGTAAAACTGTTGAATTTAAACGATATTCAAGGTTGAAAGAAGGTTTAAATACCTATAGAGCGAAGATTCGTCCATTAAGTGACTTTATCGGAATAAAATAATGATTAAAAAATAGATAAACTCTACCCGTGACTTGGGAACGTTAGTGCTTTTATTCTCACAACTATCATCATAAGCCTCAACATCCTCACCGGTGCTGAGGCTTTTTAGTATATTATGGAACAGTTTCATAAGTTTTTTTTTGACTATCCCGCAATTGTTCTTTTTTATTGATGCCAATTTATTGAAAATCGCTATTTTTGTAAATGATAATGGTAATATTTTAAGTTATGGCAGCAGAAAAGTACATACATTTTGATTGGGCTGTGAAGCGAATGCTTCGCGACAAGGCTAATTTTGGCGTGCTGGAAGGTTTGCTGACTGTGCTTCTGGATGAAAAGATTACCATAACTGAAATCTTGGAAAGCGAAAGCAACCAGGACAGTTACGATGATATATTTAACCGTGTTGACATCAAAGCAAGAAACTCGAAAGACGAAATCATCATCGTTGAGGTTCAACTTTCACGCGAGGTCTATTTCCTAGAACGCATACTGTACGGAGTAAGCAAGGCTATATGTGAGCATGTGTCGCTCGGCAGTGACTACGACAAAGTGAAAAAAGTTTACTCTGTGAACATCCTCTACTTTGACTTGGGAACTGGTAAGGACTATCTGTACCATGGCAAGACTGAATTCAAAGGCGTGTTTGCCGATGATGTTCTCCAAATAAGCCGAAAGCAGCAAGACTCACTTCGTAAATGGCCTGCTGGCTCTGTGTTCCCTGAATACTACTTGATAAGAGTCAATCAGTTTAACGAATTGGCGAAAACGCCGATTGAAGAGTGGATCGAATATATAAAAAATGGTGTGATTAAGGATGACACAAATGTGCCCGGATTGCAGGAAGCCCGTGAGAAGTTGAAATACATCACAATGACACCTGCTGAACGACTTGCATACGAAAGGCACTTGGATAATGTCAGAATTCAAAACGATGTGATCAATACCGCCAAAAATGACGGAGTGGAAGAAGGACGTGCTGAAGGACGTATGGAAGAGAAAATTGAGAATGCTCGCAATTTGAAGAATCTGGGTGTCGCAATTGATGTGATTTCCAAAGCAACTGGTTTGTCGCAGGAGGAGATTGAAAGATTTTAGGTGACCTCTAAACCCTTTTTTGTGTTTTCCGCCAATGTCCGTGACTTGATTGGTCATTCCCCCATAAAAAGGTGGAATAGAGTGGGTATTTGAAAGAAACGTTGATGTGAATAAAGAAATTTCGCTTTTCATATACACTATTCGCAATATTTCTTGTAATTTTGCAACCGAATGAAAACTGATAAGAACATAATCGTTGCTCCGTCTTTGCTCTCTGCGGATTTCGCCAATCTTCACAAAGATTTGGATATGATTAACCGTAGTGAAGCGGATTGGTTACATCTCGATGTGATGGATGGCGTTTTTGTACCTAACATTTCTTTCGGTATGCCAGTGATTGCTGCTGTGCAAAAGGAATGTAAAAAAGTGCTTGATGTTCATCTGATGATTGTGGAGCCGGATAAGTTTATCAGCGACTTTCAAAAATTGGGAGCCGGTGTGCTTACCGTTCATTATGAGGCGTGCACACATCTCCATCGCTCCATTCAGCGCATTAAAGATGCCGGTATGAAGGCAGGTGTCGCGCTGAATCCACATACACCTATCTCACTCCTTGAAGAAGTTATCGAGGATATTGATGTTGTTATGCTGATGTCTGTTAATCCAGGCTTTGGCGGACAAAAGTTCATCAATAACACACTCGATAAGGTATCTCGTGCAAAGGAACTTATTTTAAGAAAGAATTCAAAGGCAATTATCGAAGTGGATGGTGGTGTGAACCTCGAGACCGGTGCTAAATTGATCTCTGCGGGTGCTGATGCGCTTGTTGCTGGTAGTTTTGTCTTTGGGGCTAAAGACCCTCTCGACACGATTGCCAAGTTGAAAGCACTCTGATTTATTTCTGTTTATTTTATTCTTAACTATTGCTATTTTATAGCCTTTCTATTTTTATGGACGTTTTGCATAAAATCCCTTTATTGAGGATTGTAGTTTTCTTTGTTGTTGGCATTGCCATAAACCTGATTGGTGTGAATTATAAGTTTTCACTCCTTGGTTTTGTGTTCGGTGCTTTCATGCTGTTGTTGTATTTCCTTGTCAGAAGCCAGGAAAACAGGTTCTCTTATCGGTGGATATTTGGCTTCGCTGTGTCGGTGATCAGCGTCTCTGCGGGATTGCTGTTTATGCACAAAAACGAACATCAGTTGGCTTATGATTCCCAATACTTTGTTGGTAAGGTTATCGATGCTCCAAAAGAGGGTGAAAAGTCGGTTTGCTGCGTCATGAGCCTGTCTCAGAAGCACAGCGAAATGAATGCCACTGCTCAAACATTGAAAGCTGTCGTGTTCCTGCCAAAAGACGAACGTTCATCTTCTCTGCTGAAAGGTGACTCTTTAGCTTTGTTTTGCAATGATCTTTCCGATTATAAGATTGATGACAGATTGCCCGTTTCTTCTTTTCAGGCTGATTTGGAAAACGCAGACGCCTCCTTTTTTATCAGGGAAACGGATTGGGTGATTATTTCACATAAAAACACATCGTTTGCTGTCTCTCGTGACTCTTTGCTTTCGATGCTTAAAAAAAAAGACTGAACGAAAATTCTTTTGCATTAGTTTCAGCGCTTGTGTTCGGCAAGAAAGATTTTCTTGATTCCGAATTGAAATTATCTTATTCGAAAAGTGGCGCCAGTCATGTATTAGCTGTAAGTGGTTTGCATGTTGGTGTCATTTTTGTTTTTCTGAATTTCCTGTTCTCTCTTTTTATTCGTGGAAATAAGACGGGTTTCAGATTGGCTCGTGTTTCTTTTGTCCTTGTCCTTCTGTGGAGTTTCGCCTTTTTGACCGGAGGGTCGGCTTCGGTTTTAAGGTCGGCTTTAATGTTCTCTTTCTTTCAGTTCGCATTTCTATTCCAAAGACCTTTTTATGCTTATGCGTCGTTGTTCTCATCCATGTTTCTTTTGATTGTTTGGGAACCGCAACTCCTTTTTAATGTGGGTTTTCAGTTAAGTTATGCGGCGGTGTTGTCGATCTTGTTTTTCCAGCCGAAGATTGCCGCTTTGTTCTCTCCGGCTAATAAGTTTCTGGCTTGGACATGGAATCTGACTTCAGTGTCTTTGGCCGCTCAAATAGGCACAGCGCCTTTAGTGTTATATTATTTTCATCAATTCTCATTTTTGTTCTGGTTGTCTGCTCTCGTTGTAGTGCCTCTTGCTACGGCCTTGATCGCTTTAACGGGGCTGACATTGTTGACTTATCCCGTTTCTTGTGTCTGCGATTTCTTCGCTTTTCTATTGGATAAGGTGGCAATTGCGATGAACTTTTGTGTGGAAAGCATCAACCATATTCCTTTTTCCTCAGCATCCGATTTGTATTGCCCTTTGATTTGTGTTTTCTTGATCTTTGTGGCGATTCTTTTGTTTGCGTTGTATTGCTCCGTTCGTCGCCCTTTCGCGCTTATTCTTTCCCTCGTTTCTGTATTGCTGATGCTGTCTTTCTCTATCCTTGATTATGAGCTGAAAACGTCTAAATCAACATTTGCGGTCTATTATTTGCCTGGTGTCTCTGCTGTAAATGCCTTTTCTTTTCATGATAATGTGGTGAAGACGGACAATATGGATAAAGTCTCACGAAAAGCCAATGGTTTTTGGTTGGCTTCTTATGCTCCTGCCACACCTGTCATCGATTCTGTTGGGGTGTTTTCTATTGGTGGAAGAAAGGCTTTTGTGTTGAGCAAAGTTCCTGAAGAAAACTTCTCATATCCTGAGTGTCCTGTTGCTGTTGATTATTTGGTTGTGTCCCGAAATGTGAAGATAGAAAAGGATGTGCTTTCGCGCATTT
Organism: Candidatus Physcocola equi; assembly: GCA_018064855.1. Taxonomy (GTDB): domain Bacteria; phylum Bacteroidota; class Bacteroidia; order Bacteroidales; family Paludibacteraceae; genus Physcocola; species Physcocola equi. The sequence goes on along the minus strand of JAGHUM010000005.1, from coordinate 61,666 downwards.
TTGCCTACAAGCGTCTGATTATTGATTCCTCTTGCTCTTCTTCTACAGCCCAGTGGTGGCTGTCTCGTTATCATAAAGGGTATGTTGTGATGGAACGTGGCTCTTTTGTTGAGCAATTTTGAATTATTCCATTCTCTGCCACTTCATTTCTTCTCCTTGGTTGTCATATTGTTTGCGTTTGCCTGTGGGTGGCTCAGAAAGGGTGATTTTAACTACTGCTGTGCGCGACAGGCTGCGGCTGATCGCATCGTTGAATGCGTCCATGTGTTGCGGCAAAAAACGGTTGCAGATGGCTCTTAGTCCTTCTATCTTTTCTGCGTCGTTCTCTATTATTTCAGCATTGCCAAAGGCAATGGCAGATTTGAATTCAAGAGTGAAACTGCCGTCTTTGGGACCTATTGTTGGCTTGCATTTTGTGACCGCGCTAAGGCATACTTTTGGATTCTTTTTGAGAAGGTCTAGTTTTTTACCCTCCTTCGCACAATGGAAATAAAAGGTGTTTTCGTCTGTACGCACAAGCGACAATGGTAATCCGTAAGGCGTGCCATCTTCTTCTGTCATGCTGACGGTGATGTATGGAGCCTTGTCAAATACTTCAAGAGCCCATTCGGCACTCATTTCTCTGCTTTCTTTTCGCATATTATTCTTTTGGTTATATCAGAATCTCTATGATCTGACTGGTCTTGTTTGTTAATTCCTTTTTTAGTTCTTCAAAGTTTCTTACTTGGCGGAATGTTTTGTTTTCGCATATCCCGCTGATTTTCGCCATGTTGTTTTCGGCTATGAAGAAACGCTCAAATTCCGCTGTCTGACTTGGTCCATTTAATTTGCGGAAAATTCCACCTCCATTGTTGTTGATGATGAATATCGTAAGATTTTGGGGAACGGGGGTGGTGAGAATGGCATTGCTGTCGTAAACGAAACACATGTCGCCGGTTATCAGTATGGCATTCCCATCGTTTCTCATGGCTGAACCAACTGATGTGCTGGTGCATCCGTCGATGCCGCTTACGCCGCGATTGGCGTAATAATGATGTCCAATTTCATTCTTTTTGTTTTGTCCGTATCTCACACTCAGCCCGTTGCTTAGGTGAATGTCAGTTTTTTTTGTCAGATTGTTTATGATGATGTCTATTATGTTTTTTTCATTCCATGCAGTGGAGCTGTTGTCGTCATTATGATATGCGGACTCACTTTCTTTTATCCATTCATTCCACCATCGTCTGTCGAATTGGATGCTGGTGTCTTCGCCTTTCAGTCCGAGCAAAGTTCTTGTTCTTTCTTTTATTACCGATTCTGTTTCATTCTCCATGTCCGCATCAAAATCAATGCAGTGCGTCACATGACAGAATGTGTCGATAATTTCTTCCCCTTTACCAAGTTGCCAGGTCTGTTTTGCTGCGTATTTTCTGAAATACATTTTAGCGCTTTTGCTGACGAGCGCACCACCCATAACAATAAGCAGATCGGGGCAAAACTTTTCTGGTTTATCCTGTTTGAGGATGTTTGAAAAGGTTTGCTCTACATTGTTGATGATGTTTTCCCCGTAAATGTTGGACAGGTGTTCTGCCACTACGGCGATGCCTTGGTTCGCCATTTCGTTGATGATGCCGTTGAGGACGCTGTCTGGTTGCATGAATCCTGCCAATATCATCACTCTCTTTTGTCCGTTTAGCGGGGGTAAGGTGTTGTTTTTGGGAGAAATATATGTGACGATTCTGTCTTTTGTGTCTTTTTCAGATAAGTCATAAAGAGGGTTGTCTATGGGTATGTTCAAATGGACAGGACCTTTTTTACCTGACACACATTTGTTTGTTGCCTCATTTATGATTCTGTTGGCGTGCCATAGTTGTGTCTTATCGGTGTAACTTGCTTCTGGAAGGGTGTAACTGGCTTTCACAAAGTTGGCCAATGCTCCGTTTTGGCGAAGTGTTTGACTGTCGTTTTGGTCAATCCATTCGGAAGGACGGTCTGCACTAATGATTAAAAGTGGCAACTGCTGATAATAGGCTTCTGCTGCGGCTGGGGCAAGGTTAAGAAGGGCAGTCCCTGATGTGCATATGACTGCGGTGCATCGTTTGCTTCGTTGAGACATTCCAAGGGCTACAAAACCGGCGCATCGTTCATCTGTGATGACCGTGCAGCGAAGTCCGGGCTCTCTGTTCATGGCGATGCTGATGGGGGCGTTTCGTGAGCCTGGTGAGACAACAACGTCAACAACTCCCTTTACTGCAAGAATGTGAGCCAGGCTGGCGATTGACGATTTGCTTGTTGTTATCATGACAAGTGTCTTTTTAGTGTCTCAATTTTCATTTTCGTTTCTTCCCATTCTGTTAGCGGGTCGCTGCTGTGGGTAATCCCTCCGCCAGCATATAGTATTGTTCCCTCTTTTGTCATTTTCAGGCATCTTAAATTCACGAAAAATGAAAAGTGTGTCTCGCTTGTGATGTGACCTAAATAGCCGCTATACATCTCCCTGTTGTAGTTCTCGTGATCTCTTAGGTTGGCTTTTGCTGCTTCTTTGGGCATCCCGCAAACGGCTGGGGTAGGGTGGAGACGGGTGATTAGTCCGACTGCTGACTGGTCTTCTGGCATTTTTGCGTTGATTCTAGTCTGCAGGTGCTCCAAATGTCCTGCCCGACTGGTGCATACAGGAAGCGCTGTGATGCTTGTGCAGTCGTGCTTTAGAGTGTCGACGATAAACTTCTCCACAATCTGTTGTTCCTCCTTGTTTTTTTCGTCCCAAGGTGTTCCAGATACGCATACTTTCCTGGTGCCGGCAATGGCATTGGTTTGTATGTTTTGCCCCTTTCGGCTTAAGAGTAGTTCTGGCGTCGCACATATCCAAATGGCATAGCCTGGAAGGTTTACGATTGCAATATATGCGTGTGGATATGCCGACATCAAGCGGCTCATGATTGTCGTCACTTCGTTTGTCTTGTCTCCTGTCACATATTCGGGGTGGGAATATACGACTTTTGATAATCCCCCCTTTTTTATCGTGTCTATGGCCGACTGTACTCGTGCCATATATGGTTGGCGCTCAAAGTCTTTTTGATTGATTTGAACGTTATTCTGAGACTTATGGAGGTCGGATTTTTCGATATTATTCAAATCAGATTCGCTGATTTTCGCGTCTGTCCCGAGAAAGAAATAATCGTCTGATATATAATACCCTTTTTCGTCGCAGTCAAATGGCATTATGGTAAAGCCGGATTTTTCTTGGGTGAAAAGTTCATTGGTACTGATCTCTTTTATAGTTCCAATTCCGGTCTTTATTGGCATACCAGGCTTTCTATAACAATAAAAAGCGATTTCTTTTTTTATGCAATAGCTTATGACGTCTTTTAATTCCATCTTGGGTGGTATTATTTGCAATAAATGAGGAGTGATATGCTGACTAATATGGAGTAAACCAACATATTTCTCGATGTTTCACCTATCAGTTTGTTTAATTCTTTCCCTCTTCTAATTGTGCTGAGTTTTTTCCATGTGCTGATATGCGCTGCCACATAGATAAGCAAGAATAAACCGCCGTAGAGAGGGGTGGCTTGATTGGGATTGGACAGGTAGGCTATGATAGTGACAACTGCTGCAATCAATCCTTGCACCAGATAAAAATACCGGCCAAAGGCTTCTCCTAATTTTACAATAAGGGTTTTTTTCCCACTGTTTTTGTCGGTGTCTCTATCTCTGTAGTTGTTGACTACAAGCAAGCCGTTCACGACTAACCCGACTGCTATGGAATGCCATATCACATGCGGATCTACGCTGGCTGTCTGCACATAATAGGTCATGCAAGTGGGAACCAATCCGAAGAAAACCACAACTGCCACATCGCCCCATCCGTTGTACGAAAGTGGATATGGGCCGGAAGTGTAGAAATATGCGAAGACCACGCACGCGAGACCTACAAGTATCAGATGCCATGTGGTGTAAAACAGAATGCAAAGCCCAATGGCACAGGCTGTCCCACAAACGATGGCAATGCCTGTCTTCATGGCTTTGGGGGTGATCCATCCTTGTGCAGTCGCTCTAAGCGGACCTAATCTTTCTTCGCCATCTGTCCCTTTCTCAAAGTCTATCAAGTCGTTGATAAGGTTTGCTGCGATTTGCATCAGCAGTGCGAATAAAAGGCAGATCAGTGCGGGTATCAATTGAAATGTCCCTGCTTGGTACGCTGCGGCACATCCGATTATCACCGGAGTGGCTGCGGCTGCCAGTGTTTTGGGCCTGCTGGCAAGTAGCCAGGCTTGTATGCCGTTGGTTTTGATTTCGCTCATGATGTCACAAATTGTGGGGTGGTAAGTAGTCTAAATTTTTGATTTCAATGTTTCTTGGCATTTACTGCATATACCGTATATATACAGACTGTAATGGCTGATAGTGAAGTTGGATGTGTTTCGGTCCATTATAGAGTGCTGGATGCCTTTGTCGGAAAACTCTTTCACCTTTCCACATATACTACATATTAAATGATGGTGTGTGCCCGAATTGTAGCATTTTTCGTATTGGGCTTGGTTGTTGATATGATGACGGTTTAGCAATTTAGCGTCAAGCAGCAACGAAATGTTATTATATAGGGTTGCTCGGCTGACGTGATAATTTGCTTCTTGCATTTTGTTGTAGAGTTGATCAATGTCAAAATGGCCCTCTATGGTATATATCATATCCAATATGGCAAAACGCTCTGGTGTTTTGCGTAAATTGTGACTTTTTAGATACTCGGTGAATATCTGTATGACCGCTTTCTTTGTCTGATCTGTGTTTTTCATTTTCTCGTTGACCATTTAGAATCATTCTAAACTATGCAAATATACAAATTGTAGATGACATATTGAAGTTGATGTTCATTAAGGTTGGCAAAAAAATGCTTTCTGGCGAATTGTCGGGCATTATGGCAAACAAAAAAAGCGCATCCTTGTGGGATGCGCTTTGATTTATGATGTTTTTTTGAATTACCAAGCGAACATTGGGTATTCCATCATGATGCTGTTAACTTTTTCGCGAACAGCTTTGATGTTTGCGTCGTTTTCTGGGTTGCAGAGAACGGTGTCGATCATTTCTACGATTTCAAGCATCAAATCTTCTTTCGCACCACGGGTTGTGATCGCTGGAGTACCGAAACGCAAACCTGAAGTGAGGAATGGAGAACGTGTGTCGAATGGCACCATGTTCTTGTTGGTGGTGATGTCTGCTGCTACCAATGCCTTTTCTGCGAGTTTACCAGTAAGTTCTGGGAACTTGTTGCGAAGGTCAACGAGCATGCAGTGGTTGTCTGTACCGCCAGATACGATATTGTAACCCTTGTCCATGAATGCCTTTGCCATAACAGCGGCGTTCTTCTGAACCTGCTTTGCATATTCTTTATATGCAGGGGTAAGGGCTTCACCGAAAGCGACAGCCTTGGCTGCGATAACGTGTTCAAGCGGACCACCCTGGATGCCTGGGAATACTGCTGAATCGAGCAACTGGCTCATCTTCTTAACTTCACCCTTGTTGTTGGTGTAACCCCATGGGTTGTCGAAGTCTTTGCCAAGAAGGATAACACCACCACGAGGACCACGAAGTGTCTTGTGAGTAGTGGTAGTTACGATGTGGGCGTATTTCAATGGGTTCTTAAGCAAACCTGCGGCAATAAGACCTGCAGGGTGTGCCATATCTACCATGAAGATTGCACCGATCTGGTCTGCAACCTTACGGATGCGTTCGTAATCCCATTCGCGTGAGTATGCTGAAGCACCTGCGATGATGAGTTTTGGCTGTTCTGCAAGCGCTGTCTTTTCAAGTTCTTCGTAGTCAACCATGCCGGTCTCCTGGTTTACGTTGTAGCAGCATGCGTTAAACATAAGACCAGAGAAGTTAACCTGTGAGCCGTGTGAAAGGTGACCACCGTGTGAAAGGTTAAGACCCATGAATTTGTCGCCAGACTTTAAGCAAGCCAAGAATACGGCTGCATTTGCTTGTGCGCCAGAGTGTGGCTGTACGTTTACCCATTCTGCACCGTAAAGTTCTTTCAAACGGTCCTGTGCAAGTCTTTCAATCTGGTCCACTACCTCGCAACCGCCATAGTAACGGTGGCCTGGAAGGCCTTCGGCGTACTTGTTTGTTACGCATGAACCCATGGCACGCATAACTTCTTCACTTACAAAGTTTTCCGAAGCGATGAGCTCTATGCCTCTTACCTGGCGAAGATGCTCTTTTTCGATCAAGTCGAAAACGGCGTTGTCTCTATTCATAAATCTATAGTGTTTTTATAGCTTGTATTTTTTCGCAAATTTAAGTCTTTTTTTTGTAAATAAGCGTGTTTTCTTTGCTTTTTCAAAGATTGCCCTTCTTTTTTTTGATGCGTTTTATTCGTAGTGGATGATAAGGGTTTTCCCTTTTCTCTTCTTCACGCTGTTGGTTGTTGTTTCTTCCGGCTGATTATTCTCCTTTTCGCCGTCTTTGATGCTGCAGTTTTCTTGGAATATTCTTTCCATGCTGAGTAAATCGTTGAGATAGCCCCTGTCTTCTTTTGTGGCGGCTATCATTTCTATGTTTTTATACCCTCTGTCTATTGCTTTGGCTGCCATTCCGAAGGAGACAAGCGCTTTATATTCTTTGGGTATTTGACTGACGCTGACGCTCATGCTGTCGGTTATGTTTGCTTTGGATAAGGCTTCGTGTAATATCCGGTCGCAATTCTGTTCTATGGCCTTCAGTTCATTGAAAGAGAAATACATTTTTATCAGATTGTTTTGATACTCAAGCCATTTTTTGTTGCGTTTGCGATTCAATAATGTATATAAAACAAAGTCCTTGATGTTGATAATGAAGTCTTTCATGTCTGGTAGAATATACGGGTTAGAATCGAATGCTGACTTTTCCTTCCTGGCGTACTTTTTTCCCGTCTTTTTCCGCCGCTTTCCATGTCTGCATGTCATTCACGGCGGCTACGGCTTCTGCGTCTAATTCGTTTCCTTGGCTTTGCTCGACTTTAAGATGGCTGACTTTGCCGTTTTTCTCTATGATGAATGTGATTTCCACGACGCCTTTCTTGCCTTTTGCATGCGATGGATAATGAACGCCATTTTTCAGGTAACTCTGAAGCGCGCTGACTGAACCTGGATATTCTGCCTGTGTATCTACTTCACTTACTTTGTAAACAGTGTTGTCTTCCATCATTTCTACAGAAAAGTCTCTCATGGCTCCGGATAATGACGAATAGACTAAAAACACATCTTCTGCAACTCCCATTGATTCGATGTCGAATTTGTCGCTGAGGTCGATGGCTGCGTCTAAGTGCTCCACTTCATAGCGCTTGTTGTTGATGTGCTTTATCTCTTTCCATCCAAGTGCGGTGTGGTATGCTTCTTCTGTTGATGAAGGAACGTTGAGTTGCAGCGTGTCGGTGATGGCGTATGCTGCCAACACATTTGATTTTGGTGGGTTGTTTCCTTTTACGGTCAGGGTCATCAATGAATCACAACCTGCAAATGCGCTGATGCCGACGCTGTCTGTCGATGCCGGTATGGTAAGATTTCTCAACCTGCGGCAATTCACAAAGGCGGCATAGTCTATCATGTTCACGCTCTCAGGAATGTGTATTTCCTCTAAACTCATGCAGGCGCCAAACGCTCCGCCGCCAATGGCTTTCAATCCGTTGGGCAGTTTTATGCTTTTCAGGCTGCTGTCTGCCGCAAAGGCCATTTCTTCAATGCATACGATGGTCTCCGGCAGTTTGATTTCTGCCAGTTTTCTGCATCCTACAAATGTGGATTGGTGTATGGTGTCGATGCCCGATGGTATCTCGATTCGTTCCAGACTTCTACATCCGAAAAATGCTTGCTTGCCTATTCTCCCCACTTTTTTAGGGATATTTATTTGTTTCAATTTCACACATCCGTGAAATGCGTTGGGGCCGATGAATGTGGCGTTTTCTGGAATTGTGATGTTCTCCAGATTGGCGCAGTTGTAGAAAAGGTCTTCACCGATACGGTCTATTTGGGCTGGCAACTCAATGCTTTTCAGTTTTTCACATTCGTAAAACGATCCGTATCCCACCCATGTGCAGGTGGATGGGATGGTGATTTTTTCCAGATACTTGCTGCCGGAAAATGCGTACATGCCAATGCGTGTTACTCCTTGAGGAACGGTGTATATGTCCCCTTTTTTGCCTGCTGGGTATTGTAAGATGTGTTTTCCGTCTTTGCTGTATAGCACGCCACCGGCAGTCGCGCAGTATTTCTTGTTGTTCGGACTTACTTTGATGAATGCAAGTTCGTAGCATCCTGCGAATACCGCACCACCAATACTGCTGATGCTTGCTGGTATTTCTATGGTTTTCAGATTTATACATCTTGCAAAGGCTTCTTTGCCCAGGCTCGTCGCGTTGCTCGGAATATTCACGGTTTCCAGTTGTTTGCAGTCCGCAAAGCAACCTGCCGGCACTTCTGTCACACTTTCTGGCAGTTTGATGCTCTTTAGTTCTTCGCATTCAGCGAAAGCGTATTCGCCTATTTGTGTGACTTTTGACGGAATCTTTACTTCTTTCAGCTTCTTGCATCCGCCAAATGCCGATTTGCCGATTTGTGTGATGATTTCCGGTAAGATGATGGATTCGAGGTTGGTGCATTCTGAAAAACTCTCATCACCAATGGCGAATAATTGTGTCTCACTCAAATCGATTGCTTTGAGTTTCCCGCTGTCGGCAATGGCGAAACGTCTCACCCAACTGATGTCTTCCGCATTGACAGGTCCTACCACTTTGAGTTTGGAAATCTCTTTCCAGTCTTCTTCATTCAGTTTTTCTTTCAGACTGCCTGTACTGCTGGTGCTGAGTGTGACAAAATCCTGGGATAGTGCCCATTCGCAACTCAAGAAAATGGAGATGATTAAGATGATATATCTTTTTATTGCATTCATTATATTGCGTATGTTTAGTGTTTTATCCATAAAAATAGTAAATAAATTGTGAATGTTGTCTTTGTTGTGCTTATTTTTCATTTCTTTTGCATGTTTTTTTGAGATTTCCTATGCTTTCGAAACAAAATCACAAATCACTGGGCTATATCGTTGCTCTTGTTGTCGTCTTGATATGGGGCTCGTCATACGTTTGCTCAAAAGTCCTTGTCTCTTATGGATTGGACCCCTACGTTATTTATTGCGGACGTGCTTTGATGTCATACATTTGTCTGGTTTTCTTGTCGCATTCTTCCTTCTTTTCACAGTCTTGGAAGGATGAACTGCTTTTTTTGAGTTTAGGCCTGTCTGGTGGCTCTGTCTATTATGTGCTGGAGAATACATCTCTCATATATTCCACTGCTTCCAATGTCTCATTCATCATCTGTTCTACGCCGATGGTGTCTTCTTTCTTGGCTGTGCTCTTCCTGAAAGACGTAAAGGCGAAACCTCAACTCTTTGCCGGTGCTTTTATTGCGGTGGCAGGTTTGGCTGTGGTGGAGTTTTATGGTAAGTCGTTCAGTATGCATTGGTTGGGAGATGTTTTGGCGATAGCCGCTTGTTTTAGTTGGGCGATCTACACTTTGTTGATTCGTGGTTTGTCTTCCAAATACGATGTGTTTTTTATCAACAGAAAGGTGTTCTTTTATGGCTTGATTACGGTTTCCCCTTTCGCTCTTTGCAATTTGAATCTGGACCAGATTCAGAGTTTGCCTTTTTCCCATGTGTTCTGTTGGGTGTATCTGGCGTTGATAAGTTCTTGTGCTTGTTTCCTGGCGTGGACGTATGTTGTGAAAACGATTGGTGTGCTGAAGGCCTCCAACCTCATTTATTTTAACCCTGTTGCGACTATGTTTTTTGCATATTTTATTATAAATGAGCCGTTGTCCATATCCACAGTCTTGGGATCTTGCCTGATTTTGTTTGGCGTGATGTTGGCAGCCAAAGGTAATACGGAACAGATGTAAACCGATAATTTGTGAATTTGCTTTTTTGCCCGATTTTATTGGAATTGCCTATGCCCGTGTTGCTTATGTCAGATAATGTCATTACATTTGCTTCATATTGGTCTCATAAAGTGATATTGCGATGAATATTGAACAATCAAGTATTTGTAAGATTTTTAAACTGTTCAAACTTCTTTCCGGACAGAATGCCATTGATATAAAGACTATAGCGACAAGGTTGGATGTCTCTGAACGAACTGCATACCGTTATATTTCTTCTCTGATGGAAGAGGGGTTTGCTGTCGTTAAAGATCGTGGCCGATACACATTTGCCAAGAGTGGAAAGAACTATACGAATTTGTCAGACATCATTCATTTCTCTGAAGAGGAGGCTACGCTGGTTTGCGATGTGATGGCTTCTCTTAATTCGGATGTGGATTTTCAGAATAAACTGATTTCCAAACTGGCAGCTACGTTTGATTTCGAAACTGTGATTGGCAGTGTCGCATCTTCTCCTCTTCGTGAAAATATTTATGTGCTCAAGGAGGCCATTGAGCGACATCTTGCTGTGATTATCGAGAATTACTCTTCTGGAGGAAAAGGTGGCAATAGCGACAGATATGTTGAACCGTACAAGTTCGACGATGAACACTTTTCAAAGGTGTGGTGCTATGATACCAAAGATGGCAAGTGCAAGCAGTTTAAGGTGTCTCGTATTGGGGGCAAGGTTGTTCTTAATGGTAAGTGGCAATTCTCGGATGCGCACGTCGTATATGACCGTGATGTTTTTCGTACCAGCGGAGATGAACGTTACAATGTTGAACTTGAACTCGACAACCTTTCTCATAACCTGATTACCGAGGAATATCCAGAGGCAAAAAAACACATCAGAAAAACAAAAAAAGGAACATGGCTGCTGAAAACAACCGTGTATCAATTGTTTGGTGTGGGACGTTTTGTGCTGGGCTTGATTGATCATGTCCGTATCATTGACTCTCCGGAACTGCAAAAGTTTGTGGATGACCGAATTGCCGCAAGAATGCAGTGAATACCTTGCTTTTCCCTCTTTGTTTGAATAAAAAATGGGGGGTGAATAGTGTGTTTTTGATTTTTTGTGACTATATTTGCGTAAAGACTTATAATTTATTTCAATTGTGAACGACGGGGTTGTAATTATTCCTACTTATAACGAGAAGGAAAATATAGAGAATATAATTAAGGCGGTGTTTGCACTGCCAAAAGAGTTTCATGTGCTCGTCATAGATGATGGTTCTCCCGATGGAACTGCGTCTATTGTGAAACGTTTGCAATCTGAATTTGATGGTAAACTTCACCTGCTGGAAAGAGCTGGAAAGCAGGGCTTGGGCACTGCTTATATCACTGGTTTTAAGTGGGCGATCGAACACAACTATGATTTTGTGTTTGAAATGGATGCCGATTTCTCTCACAATCCAAATGATTTGCTTAAATTGCATGCCGCTTGCGCGGAAGAGGGTGCCGATTTGTCTGTCGGATCCCGTTACGTCAGCGGTGTGAATGTGGTCAATTGGCCGATGGGGCGTGTCTTGATGTCATATTTTGCCTCTAAGTACGTTCGTTTGGTGACGGGGTTGAATGTGGCCGATACTACTGCCGGATTCGTGTGCTATCGCACAAGCGTGTTGAAGTGCATTGAATTGGATAAGATTCAGTTCAAGGGCTACGCTTTCCAAATCGAAATGAAATTTACCGCATTCAAGTGCGGATTTATAATAAAGGAAGTTCCTATTATATTTGTAAACCGTGTTTTAGGCTCTTCAAAAATGAGTGGCGGAATTTTTTCCGAGGCGTTGTTTGGCGTGATTAGAATGAAGTTTAGATCTTTCTTCCGCAAATATCCTCAAAAAACAGATTCCTCTGCTGCTTAACCCTCCATTGAAATACACTTTTTTACTCTTTTTTATGAAACCGATTCTTATTTATAAAGCCAAAATCATCAACGATGGTAATTCTTACAAAGGATCCCTTTTGATTGAAGATGGCAAGATTTCAAAGATATTCAAAGATGATGTCCCTGAATCTGTAAAGACCAAAGCCGACATCATCGATGCAGAAGATAAATGGGTGCTGCCAGGTGTGATTGATACTCATGTTCATTTCCGCGATCCTGGTATGACTCATAAGGCTGATTTCTTGACTGAAAGCCGTGCTGCCGTAGCCGGTGGCGTGACTTCTGTAATGGATATGCCAAACACCACACCTCCAACCACTTCGATGGCTCTTTGGGAGGAAAAGATGAAGCAGTTGTCTGCAAAGTCCCTTGTGAATTTCTCTTGCTATATGGGTGCTACAGACGACAATGTGGATGAAATCAAGAAGATTGATCCGTCGAAGGTTTGCGGACTTAAACTCTTCATGGGATCAACCACAAGCAGCTTTGCTGTTCACGATCGTGCCAAATTGGAGGATATATTCGCTAACTCTCCTGTGCTTATCGCAACTCATAACGAAGATGATGCGATGATTGCGGAAAATGCGGAGAAAGCGAAGGAGGAATATGCCGGCAAACCAATTCCTATGATTTGCCATTCTACCATCCGCAATTCGGATGCTTGCTACAAGTCAACTGCTGCCGCTATTGATTTGGCTTTGAAACATCATACTCATCTCCATGTGCTTCATCTCAGCACATTGAAAGAATTGGCTTTGTTCGACAGAATCCCTGAAGCTGAAAAGGAAAATATCACAGCAGAGACAACTGTCAATTATCTTTGGTTCTCTGATGCCGATTACGAACGCCTTGGCGCACGCATCAAGTGCTGCCCGTCTATCAAGAAGGGAAAGAGCCGTGAAGGTTTGCAGCAGGGTGTGGCTAAAGGAATCATCGATACCATCGCTACTGACCATGCTCCACACTTGCTTTCTGAGAAGGAAGGCGACGCTCTTACAGCCGCAAGTGGTATTCCTTCTATTCAGCATGCTCTGCCTATGATGCTCGAATTGGCAAAGAAAGGCGCTTTCACACGCGAACAGGTGGTTGAGAAAATGTGCCACAATCCAGCCAAGATATTCGGTGTGGAAAAACGTGGCTATATCAGAAAGGGATATTATGCCGACCTCGTGATCATTTCTCCAAATGATCCTTATACAGTGGAAGCTAAAGATTTGCAGTATAAATGCGGTTGGTCTCCTGTTGAAGGTGAAAAGTTCTCTTACAAAGTTGAAAAGACCCTCGTCAACGGTGTTGTCGTTTACGATGAAGGTAAAATCAACGAAGAGACTAAAGGACAGATGCTTTCTTTCGTCAGATAAGTTGATTCTGTCGTGTATATACGAAAAACGAACGCTTGAAAAAGCGTTCGTTTTTTATTTATAGCCTATTATCATTAATTACTAATCTTCAGCCTCTCCCAAATGCAGTCGGGAATGAGTCTCCAGAAGAATGTTATGATGGCGTATTTCCAGTCTATCACGAGTTTCCTTTTCTTGCTCTCTATGGCTTTGACTATGCTTTTCGCCACGTCGGTTGGTTTCATGAGTAATGGATAGGTGCCCGTTTTCAGCAAATCTGTATCCACGAAACCAGGACGTATATCCGTAAATTTTATGTCAAGATTCCTTATGGTTGCCAGTTGGGCCAAACACTGCAGGTAGGTGTTCTGAAATCTTTTCGTTGCGGAGTATGCAGGGGCTGCCCCTAGCCCTTTCGTTCCGGCGATACTGCTCACCGCGGCAATGTGTCCCGATCCTTTTTCTGTAAAATATTGAAAGGCGGTATCCATCATTCTTGTGAATCCGAGGGCGTTGGTTTTGACTGTGTTGAGTTCAATGTCCAGTTTTAAGTCTTTGTTTTGGGAACCGATGCCAGACACATTGAAAATCAGGTCGATTTTTCCAAAATTCTCTTCTGTTCTTTGGATCAGTTTCTTCAGTTGGTCTTCGGAATTTTCTGCTGCAATGTCAATGAATCCAATTTCAATATTGTTTTTGCCTAGTTCTGCCTGGATCTTTTCTAATAGTTCAACTCGTCTTCCTGCTATCCCAAGTTTCCAACCCTTTTGGACCAGTTGACGGGAGACTTCAAGGCCGATTCCGCTTGTCGCGCCTATGATGATGCCTGTTTTCATTTTCTGTTCGTTTATTTTTTCAAAATTACCTAATTTTTCATCATTTCCTTATTTTGCTTCGTTTTTTCCAACTGAAATTTTATGAAAAACATAAAAAATAGGGAAGAAGTTTTGCAAGTTTGAAAAAATGTTCCTAACTTTGCATCGCAATTGAGAAAAACAATGGCTCCGTAGCTCAACTGAATAGAGTAGCTGACTACGGATCAGCCGGTTACAGGTTTGAATCCTGTCGGAGTCACAAGAGAGGTTCTCATAACGAGAATCTCTTTTTGTTTTTAGTGGTTACTGTGTGTGTTGAGTGATTGTTTGGGTGTTGTTTGTTTTGCGGAGATGATTTCTGAGTGTCACAATTGTGTGAGGTTTGAGGGCGCCTTAAACCTTTGAATGGCTCATTGTGTCTTTTTTCTCAAAAAATGCTTAAATTTGCAAAAAAAATTGAATCGTATGAAGCGCTTATTTGTTTCCTTACTGGTATCCATATACATGTGTCTGTCTGCATGTGCGGTGAATGACTTTTTTGGTTTTTCACAACATGCGTTTTCTGGAGAACAATATTTTTTGAAGTGGAGCACTACCATGACCGATTCGGTCTATATTGAAGACTTTTTGCCACATAATGCGTCTTTCACCAGATTCCCAACCAAACTTTCTTTTTCTTTGTTGAAAAACCATTCTTTTGAAAGGGTGGTCGGTGAGAAAATGGTGGAAATCGACAACGGTCGCATGGCAGGCTCTGTGATGGATATGAAAAATCTCGTTATATCAGATAATGAAGTGATTTCTTCTTATGTGTCGGAGCTTTCTCAGGGGGGCGTCACCATGGTTGTCCAGTTCTCAGTGTTCCGTTTTGTGAGACGTGGCAACGATGTGATCATTTTCGAATGGGTGAGACGCGAATACAAAGATGCGGAGAAATTCAAGAAGTTGGTGTCGGAAAAGCGCGACGAGTGGGTGCGTCAAGTGGTGGATACCGATTTGTCTATTGTTTCATTGGTTAAGTAAAAAAAGTCATATATGGGATTGTTTTCTAATTTGAAGCAGCAATGGAATAATCTGCTGAATGATGAAAAAAAGAAAAGAAAACTAGCTGACATAATTTTTGATACCGATACTCACTTTGGAAAGATTTTTGATATTACGCTCATTTCTTGTATTCTGTTGAGTGTTGTATTGGTGATGATCGAAAGCGTTCTTTTTGGAATGCAGGAAGCGCAGGCTAATGTTCCATTGGAGGAGTTGGTCTTGAGCGAGCCACAAGACAGTTTCGACTGGATTGCCCATCTGTTTTTGCCTTTTATTCACGTTTTGGAGTGGTTTTTTACTATCTTTTTCACGATAGAGTACCTGCTCCGAGTGTATTGTGCGGTAAACCGCCGCGAATATGTGTTGAGTTTTTTTGGCGTGATTGACTTCCTTTCCACATTCCCTGCATATCTGGCGGTCTTTTTCCCAGCTTTGCATGGCTTGTTGGTGATGCGAATGTTCCGTGTCATTCGTGTGTTCCGCGTTTTCAAGTTGTTTGATTACATGAACGAGGGGCATCTTTTGCTGGTCTCTCTGAAAGAGGGCATTCAAAAGATTGTGGTTTTTTTCCTCTTTATTGTAGTGCTTGTTGTTTCCATTGGTACGGTTATGTATATGGTGGAACACGGACAAGATAACCCGAATTTCACAAGTATCCCCAACAGCATTTATTGGGCAACGGTTACGATGACGACTGTGGGGTATGGAGATATTGCCCCTGTTACCTCTATGGGACGTTTTCTGGCAAGTATTGTCATGCTTATTGGTTATACGGTAATTGCTGTGCCAACTGGTATTTTCACTGTTTCTATGGTGGATGTCCACAAAAAGAAAAATGAGATATTTTGCCCTCGTTGCGGCAAAAGCATTGATAAGAATTCCCATTACTGCAAGCATTGCGGATTCGACGTCGAGAAAGACAATATAGAAAAACGCCAGGCACACGTTTCTGGCATTGTTCCTCCTGCTTCTAAGGAAAGCGAATTAGAATAAATACTTCATTTTTTATTATATGGTATCAGTAGATGGCCTCGCCGTTGAGTTCGGTGGCACCACACTCTTTAAAGACATTTCTTTTGTAATCAATCCCAAAGACCGTATTGCCCTCATGGGGAAGAATGGTGCGGGAAAATCCACTTTGCTTAAAATTCTGGCTGGTGTTCGCCAGCCAAGCCGTGGTTCGGTTTCCGTACCGAAAGATTGTACTGTGTGTTATCTTCCTCAGCATTTGATGACTGAAGATGGGAATACTGTCTGGGATGAAACGCTGAAGGCTTTTTCTGCAATCAGTGCGATGGAGCAGGAAATTGAGGAACTCAACAATCAGTTGGCTACCCGCACGGATTATGAAAGTGATGAGTATATGGCCATCATTGAGAAAGTCAGCACATTGAGCGAGAAGTTCTATGCCATTGACCGTACCCATTATGAGGAAGATGTTGAAAAGGCGTTGTTGGGACTTGGTTTTGAAAGAACCGATTTCCAGCGACAGACTTCTGAGTTTAGTGGCGGTTGGCGTATGCGTATCGAGTTGGCCAAACTATTGCTGCAGAAACCGGATGTCCTTTTATTGGATGAGCCGACCAACCACTTGGATATTGAATCCATCGGTTGGCTGGAAGATTTCCTGATCAACAGTCCTGTCGCTGTGGTGCTGATTAGTCACGACCGCCGTTTTGTTGATAACATCACCACTCGTACCATTGAGGTGACTTTGGGACGCATATACGACTATAAAGCCACCTACAGTCACTACCTTGAACTCCGCAAGGAAAGAAGAGAACAGCAGCAAAAGCAGTATGATGACCAGCAGAAGGAAATTGCTGCAGCAAAAGAGTTTATCGAACGCTTTAAGGGTACTTATTCCAAGACTTTCCAGGTGCAGAGCAAAGTGAAATGGTTGGAGAAACTGGAAATCGTGGAAGTCGATGAGGAAGATACAAGCGCGCTTCGATTGAAATTCCCTCCTTCTCCACGCAGTGGCAACTATCCTGTCATCTGCGATGGTGTTGGTAAAAGTTATGATGGTAAAGTGGTGTTCCAAAATGCGTCTTTTACAATTGAGCGCGGCGATAAAGTCGCTTTTGTCGGCAGAAATGGTGAAGGTAAATCCACTCTCGTCAAGTGCATAATGAAGGAAATCGAGCATGACGGCACTCTCACAATAGGCCACAATGTTCAGATTGGTTACTTCGCCCAAAACAGCGCTTCTTTGCTCGATGAGAATAAAACGGTTTTCCAGACGATTGACGACATTGCTGTGGGCGATATCCGTCTGAAAATCCGTGATTTGCTCGGTGCGTTTATGTTTGGCGGAGAGGAAAATGAAAAGAAAGTGAAGGTGCTTAGCGGTGGTGAGCGTGTCAGACTTTGTATGATTAAACTGCTCTTGGAACCTGTGAATCTGCTCATTCTCGACGAACCGACCAACCATCTTGATTTGAAGACCAAAGATATTCTAAAACAGGCTCTCCTCGATTTCGATGGCACACTCATCGTTGTCAGCCACGACCGTGACTTCCTTTCTGGCCTGACCACTAAAACTTACGAGTTTGGTGGCGGTAAGGTGCGTGAGCATCTTTGCGGTGTCGATGAATTCTTGGAAAACAAGAAAATGGAACATTTGGCTGAGTTGGAACGTAAAAATTAATTCATGTCAGAAGAAAACAAACAGCAGGTGTCTTCATCTGCTTTGTCAATACTCCTTTGTTTGGGGGCTGCTCATTGCCTCAACGATTTGATGCAGGCTGTCCTCACGGCTTCGTATCCTCTCATTAAGGAAGAGTTGCAGTTGTCTTTTTCGCAGATTGGCATTGTCACATTGGTTTATCAGATTGCCGCTTCTGTGTTTCAGCCTGTTGCTGGTATTTGGTTCGATCGTCATCCTTCCGCCCACAGTTTGTGGGTGGCGACTACTTTTACCGCGTTGGGTATCATTGGCATAGCGCTTGCACCGTCTATATTTGTGTTGCTTCCCTGTGTCTTTGTCATAGGTATGGGGTCGGCCACGTTGCACCCCGAGGCTTCACGCATCGCTTCTTTGGTGTCCGGTGGTAAAAGAGGATTGGCGCAATCCATTTTCCAGGTTGGTGGAAATGTGGGTAGCTCTGTGGGACCATTATTGGTTGCTGCTTTGGTCGCACCAAACAATCGTCGGTATATTCTGTTGTTTTTAGCGATGGCGGCATTGGCTTATTTGGTCGCTGTGCCTATCAGCAGGTGGTTTGCCCACTATTTGCAGGAATCCAAATCTTCTCAAAAGAGAATGATGGTGGCAAGTGAAAGACCATTGGATAAAGGTGCCACTGTGGTGACTTTATTTTTGTTGATGGTGCTCATATTCTCCAAATACATCTACATGGCGAGCCTCACCAGTTATTATACTTTTTATTTGATTGAGCAGTTTGGCGTCTCTGTGTCCGTTTCGCAGGTGTGCTTGTTCGTGTTCCTGGCGGCTACTGCTATTGGAACCTTTGTGGGCGGACCTGTGGGGGATAAGTATGGTAGAAAATATGTGATCTGGATATCGATATTGGGCACTGCTCCGTTTTCTTTGCTGATGCCTCATGTCGGTTTTGCCGCGACAGTGGTTTTGAGTTTCTGTGTCGGCTTTATGCTGTCATCAGCATTCCCTGCTATTTTGTTATATGCTCAGGAACTTCTGCCTTACAGGTTAGGGTTGGTGTCCGGGCTCTTTTATGGACTTGCATTCGGCTTTGCGGGCATCGCAAGCGCGGTCTTGGGCAGGTTTATTGATGCTTATGGGCTGAAACCGATATATGATTTCTGCGCGTTCATGCCTTTGCTTGGTTTTGTGGCCTATTTCTTGCCGAATCTGAAGAAAAAAGGATAATTAAGGTCGTGAATTTTTATGATAAACAAAAACGGGTTCACTCAATAGTAGTGAACCCGTTTTCTATTACAGCTGATTTCTATAAATTCATTTCATCACCTACAAACTGAACGTAAATGGCAGAATGGAACTAACCCCCTTTAACCTGTAGATGCCTTTTGTCCCGTAAAGCAATATGGTGATGGGCTTGTTGTTAGCCCTTATTTCCGCTTCTGCCATCACTTGTGCGCAGGCGCCGCATGGTGTGATGGGCGATTCCAGAAATGCCCCGTTGGTGTATGCCGCTATTGCTATCGCTGTCACCGCTTTGCTGGGGTAGAGTGCCCCGGCTGAGAAAAGCGCTGTTCGCTCGGCGCAAAGTCCGCTCGGGTAAGCACCGTTTTCTTGGTTGCTTCCTGTCACGGTTTTGTTGTTGCTCAGGCGCACTGCTGCACCCACTGCAAAATGGGAATAGGGCGAGTAGGAGGTCTTGGTGGCTTCTTTTGCGGCGTTGACCAACTCAAGTTCCTCTGCTGTCAGTTCATTCTCCTGCAGTTCGTTGTATGTGATGCTTTTAGTATGTGTTTTCATGGCCATTATTTTTTGTAAATATAGTCATTTTATACGAACATCACACCATTTTTGAGGCTTTTACCGTTATTTGAACAAAAGCGGAACAAACTCGCAAAGATAGTTTCGCCAGTTTCTCCAGATGTGTCCGCCTTCGCTTTCAACATAGATATATGGGCAGTGGTTGCTGTCGAGAAACTGTCGGTATTTCTGATTTTGGTCGTAAAGAAAGTCGTCTTTGCCAATGGCAATCCAATATAGTGCCGGCTTTTGAGCAAATTGTTTTAATATCTTTTTCTCGCAATTTTCGTAAACGTGCGATTCTCCTTTGCCCTTGAAGCGTGCCGATGCGGAAAACAAACCCACATAGTCGAACATATTTGGGTATTCTTTGGATATTTGCATGGCATGAAATCCTCCCATAGACAGTCCTGCGATGGCCCTCATTTGTTTTTTTGTGGATGTGCGGTAGGCTTTGTCCACAAATGAAATGTTTTCCTTCGGAACATATTCACAAAAGATTACTATTCGAGACAAAGAGTTTCGTTTTGTCTGCCAAAAACAGAGGAATGTTAAGCATATTACCATCTAATTTAAGATTTAACATGGAATAACGTATTCTGAGTTTTGGATGAAAATCTTTCTCATATTGAATGATGCTTTTCCCTGAAATATTTGTGTCTGCCTTGACCTCAATCGGAATAATCTCATTGTTCTCTACAATCAAGAAATCAATTTCTGCTTTGTACTCCGAAGCCCAATAACGAATGGAATTGTCGAACTGATTGATGAGACTATGTAAAACAGCGTTTTCTGCCAATGCACCTTTGAATTCAGAAAACATTGGAGACTCCTGATAGTAAAGAACTGCATCCATCTCTGCAAGTTTCCTTAGGATTCCCATATCGACAGCATAAATTTTAAATGTGCTCAAATCATCGTATGCTTTCAAGGGGAGTCCTGGCTTGGTAAGGGCGTTTATTTTATAGACAACACCTGCTCTTTGCAACCATGTTAGGGCATCTTCGTATTCCCTCGCTCTTGCTCCTGGTCGGACAAGTTGATAAACGAATTTGCGGTTTTCCCTTGACAACTGAGAAGGCAATGATTGCCATACCTGATCGATTCTGTTTGCCAAAACTGGCTTTGTGTATTTGATGAAATCTCTGGAATAATCGTTTATTATATCTTTCAATTTGGTCTCCACTGCCGTTACGTCGCATCCATCTATCATATTCATGGCCACTTCTGGCATACCTCCGCATACACAGTAGTATAGATAAACCTCTTTCAGTTTGTCAAAAAAGATTTGAGGAATTGGCGCAATCTCGTTAATCTGCTGATAATAAGAATAAAGATTGCTGTCGTATGTGTCGAGAAATTCCGCAAATGTAAGGGGGTACATAGAAAGATGGTTCACTTTCCCAACTGGGAAAGATTGATTTTCGTGGTTGAGATAGACACCCAGCAAAGAGCCTGCGCAGACGATTGCATATTCAGGCGCGTCTTCGCAAAAGTATTTTAATGTCTGTAAGGCTTCTGGGCATTCTTGTATTTCGTCGATAATCAAAAGAGTATTTTGTGGATTGATTTCCACGCCACAAAGGATTGATAGTTGTGGCAAAATGCGAAATGGATCTTTTGTTGTCTGAAACAACTGGCAGATGGAAGTCTCCTTGTCTAAACTGAAATATGCGACGTTGTCAAAACACTCTTTGCCAAATTCTTTAAGTACCCACGTCTTGCCTATCTGACGAGCGCCAGACAAAAGAAGAGGCTTCCTGTCTCTTTTGTCTTTCCATTCTTTTAATTGTTCTATTATCTTCCTTCGAAACATAAACAGCTTCTTAATATGTTATTTGTGCAAATTTACACATTTTTGGTACATGATATGTGTAAGTTTACACATTTTTGGTATATGATATGTGTAAGTTTACACATTTTTGATACATGAAACGTGTAAGTTTACACATTTTTGGTACATTAACCAAATCAACTCATCTTGTTCCGTCACCACGAACCCCTCGCCCGATAAGACGATAGCCAAGTTTGATAAAACACAGTAATATTCGTGCAAATATATAAAAAATGTTGTTTTGTCTTTATTTGTAATCTTTTTCTTATATTTGTTGGAAGTTGTTTAAGAAGTTGATTAAATTTTTGTTGGAAAGAATAAGCTGATACCATGCGTTATATATATTTACATATATTCTTTTTCTTCTTTTCTGTGCTGGGCGTGCAGGCGGAAATGATTAGTTCAACGCATTTTGAAAATGCTGTTGCCGGACAGTCGTTTACATTAGATAAATGGATGTCTGAGGGTTTTACAACGGGGTCTTGGCATCAGGGGCTTGATAGCCGAACCATGATCGACTCTTCTGTGTCGATGTCTGGCGAGAAGTCTTTGCGTGTCTTTTATCCCAAAGGCGAATTTGGACCGGCCGACAACGGAGCGCAGGTCGAATTGCTGTTTGAACCACGAAAGGAGGCTTTCATATCGTATTGGATGCGTTTCTCTCCCGATTTCAGTTTTGGTACGACGAATGAAGGTGGCAAATTGCCAGGACTGAGTGGTGGCGCTGACTGCTCTGGCGGATCTTCTTGCGATGGCACAAATGGTTTTTCCGCGCGCTTCATGTGGCGTGGTGGTGGACGCATCGCCTTGTATCTTTATCACATGGATAAACCTGAAAAATATGGCGAAGACTATGAGTTTCTTTATCCCGACGGCTCTTCGGTGGTGTTTGAACGCGGAAAATGGTATCATCTGGAGGAGCGTGTACGCATAAACTCGGCGGCGGATGCCCACGATGGCGAGGTCGAAATCTGGGTGAATGGCGTGCAGGTGGTTTTTGTTGGCGGACTCCGTTTTACCACTAATGGAGACATGGTGGACAAACTCTATATCTCCACTTTCCACGGTGGCGACGATGAAACATGGGCGCCTAAAAATGACTCTTATATATGGTTTGATGATATCCGTATCGGCACCTCTCGGGAAGATACGCGTTTCCAGACGTGTGTCGCTCCTTCTTTGGGTGCCAATCGTTCGCTCTGTGCCGAGAAGTCTGTTGAGTTGTCAGTCCCTTATTTGACCGACCAGTCCTACAATTGGTATAAAGATGGGACTGTTGTCTCTCACGAAAATGCTCTGACGATAGACGATGCCGGAACTTATGTCTTAAAAGTGGACAGCGATTGGTGTTCTTCTGCCGATACCCTCGTGGTTTACGAGCAGATCAATTCAGCTATAGCCGATGATTATTTTGTTTGCCAGTCTTCTTATCAAAGCATTTCTGCCGATTTGCCGGAAGGCGACGTCTATTCTTTCCAATGGATGAGCAACGGTAGGGTGTTGTCCGATAGGTCTGGTGTTGAAATAAAGAATGCCGGAGATTATACCCTGTTGGTGTCTGCGCCTGGTTGTGATGATTACAAAAAGACCTTTGTGTTGAAATCCGGTTTGCTTTCTATTGCAGACACCTCTGGCGGCGTGGGGCAATCTGTCTCTCTCTCTACAGCCGATGCGATAGATTGCTTGTGGTATGAAGCTTTGGGTGATGATGCGCCGGTTTTTGTGGGTAGCCAATTTTCCACTATCTTCCCGGATGGCCCCAAGACCTATTATGTGAAAGACGCCAACGCCTTTTCCGGATATGTGGGCAAGAAACACATGTCGGTGGACAAGTCTTATACGGAAAACCGTTTTGAACGAAAGATGGTGTTTGAGGTGTATAAGGCGCTTACAGTCGATTCTGTCACCATCTATCCTGTCGAAGCCCTCGATGCTGTGATTCGCATCCTTTCGGAAGACGGGAAAACAGTGGTGTGGGAGCGAACCTACAATGGATTGTCGCAAGGTGAAGTCCGTTTGCCTGTTGGTGCGGAATTGGTGCCTGGAAAATACATGATGGACGCGGAAGGCTCAACAGGGCGTCTTCGCCATGCCAATGAGAAAGATACGGACATATCTTTCCCGTATGAGGTGGAGGGTTTGATTTCCATTAAAGGCTCCAATCTGTCTTGGATCGACGCAAAACCCTATTATTTGTTCTTCTTCAATTGGAAAATATCATCGGGTAATGTTTGTGCGCGTACGCCGGTTGTGCTTACGGGAAACAAGCCAAGCGGCATTGCAAACCAGTCTTCTGACGGACTGGCTTTTGTAAGTCTCAAGTCCAATTCCATCCATGTTCAATCGGCGGAGCCGGTTCGTTTCTACAGATTGTTTACGGCTCATGGCGCGGAGGTCGCAAGCGGAATCCCAGACGGGGAAAAACAATTCGACATTCCTGTGGCTCCGCTGAAAGGTCAGATATATTTGCTTGAATTGTTCTGCAATGGAAAATCTTGTACCATAAAATTCTAACAAGTCGAGTCTTTTTTATTACATTTGCGAAAAAGTTTTAGTAATATGATTAGTTCATTTGTTTCAAGACATTTTACCTTTGGGAAGTCGTTTGTGGCATTGTTTCTGATGCTCTTTTCTTTTGCTTCGTCTTTTGCGCAGATTGAGCAGCCTGTTCACTGGAATTTCAAGGTCAGCCCGGTGTCTAAAAAGGGGACCGTGACGCTCACCATGGAAGCGACTGTGGACGGTGCCTGGCATTTCTACGATACGAAGCAGGTGGAAGGCGGCCCTATCGCCACGTCTTTTGAGTTTTCGGAACTGGAGAATTGCAAACCTGCAACCAAGGAGGTGTCTTGCAACACGAAGGCAATCCAAAAGGAAGAACCTGCTTTTGGAAACATCATGTTGTCTTATTATGAAAAGAAAGCCATCTTCACGCAAACATTCACTTTGCTGGATCCAACCAAAGATTTCAAAATCGGTGGCTCTGTGATGTTTATGTGTTGCAACGATATGCAGTGTCTGTCGCCTACCAATGTGCCATTCGCTGTGTCGGGAAAGGGCGATGCGTCTCTTTCTAATGTGCAGGCAAAACCGGCCGACGTTAAAGAAAAGGAGGTGATTGCCGAGAATAATGCTAAAGTCTCTGAAACGAAAGAGGTAACTGAAAAAAAAAACGAGATAACTGACTCGGTGGCGGTTGTGGCTGCTGTGGCGAAAGACACTGCGGCTGTCGCCGATGAGGGTTTGTGGACTCCTGTGATTGCCGAATTGCAGGAATATGGTATGAATAAGGATGTGGATACATCGTCGCTTTGGGCAATCTTTATCTCCGGATTGATTGGTGGTTTTATTGCGGTGCTCACGCCTTGCGTATGGCCCATTATCCCAATGACGGTCAGCTTTTTCATCAAAAGATCGGGCGGAAAAAAGAGCGCGCTTTTATATGGCGTTTCCATTATTTTGATTTATTTGGTGCTCGGATTGCTTGTGACGAAGTTGTTTAGTGCCGACACGTTAAATGGCATGGGAACCAATGCCGCCTTCAATGTTTTCCTCTTTTTGTTGCTGGTGGTGTTTGCCTGCTCATTCTTCGGAGGCTTTGAAATCATGTTGCCTGCGTCTTGGAGCACAGCCATCGACAACAAGGCGGAGGCTTCTTCTGGCGTCTTGGGCATCCTGCTGATGGCGGTCACGCTGGTCTTGGTGTCTTTCTCTTGCACAGGTCCCATTATTGGCACTTTGTTGGTCAGTCTGGCGGATTCCGGTGATATTCTTGGCCCGGCTGTCGGTATGTTCGGCTTTGCTTTGGCGTTGGCTGTCCCTTTCACCTTTTTCGCTTTCTTTCCAAACTGGCTTAAAAGCCTGCCTCGTTCGGGCAACTGGCTGAATATGGTGAAAGTGCTTTTGGGCTTTTTTGAACTTGCTTTCTCGCTTAAGTTTTTGAGCGTGGCGGATGGCGTTTCAAACTGGAATTTGCTCAGTCGCCCAACTTTCATCGCCATCTGGATCGTGATTTTTGTATTCGCTGGTGTTTACCTTTTGGGAAAAATCCGTATGCCGCACGATTCGGAAACCGCTCAGGTGTCGGTGCCTCGCCTGATGCTTGCCATGGGGGCGTTTTCTTTTGCTGTGTATATGGTGCCAGGGCTTTTCGGCGCTCCGCTCAATGCGATTAGTGCGTTTGCTCCTCCTTTGAGAAAAACAGACGCTTCGATTTACAACAACCAGGTGGAGGTGTTAACGGGTGATTATGAAACAGCAGTCGCTTTGGCGAAACAGAGCGGGAAACCATTGGTTCTCGATTTCTCTGGTTATGGCTGTGTCAACTGCCGCAAAATGGAAAGCGCCGTTTGGACTGATCCTAAAGTCGCAGAGTTGCTCAATGATAAATTTGTTTTGGCTTCGCTTTTCTGCGACGACCGCAAACCGTTGGCAGAGCCAATGGAGGTTGAAGAGAATGGCGTCAAAGTTAAATTGAAAACAGTGGGGGATAAGTGGAGTTATTTGCAGCGTCACAAGTTTGGCTCCAATATGCAGCCTTTTTATGTGGTTTTGGATCACAATGGCAAGCCACTCTGCAAAAGCGCTGCATATTCGGAAGAGGTGGAGCCTTTTGTGGAATTTTTGACTGCAGGTTTGAAAAATTTTAAAAAATAAGGTTATGTCAGTACAATCGACTCTTGATAATAGAAAGACCATCAGAAAGTTCTCCGATAAAGTTGTGTCAGATGAATTGTTGTATAGTTTGCTGGAATCGGCAGGGCGCACTTCCACTTGTGGCAATATGCAACTCTATTCTGTGGTTATTACCAGAAAACCAGAGATTCTTAAGCAACTCGCTCCGGCTCATTTCTCTCAGCCGGCTTGCACCAATGCTCCTGTTTTGGTGACGTTTTGCGCGGATTACAACAGATTCAACAAATGGTGCCGACTCAACAACGCGGAGCCTGGATATGACAATGTGGAGTCTCTGTTGAGCGCCGCTGTGGATACGGTGGCTTTGGCCCAGTCTTTCTCGCTTCTGGCGGAGGAAAACGGATTGGGTATTTGTTATCTGGGTACTACCACATACAACCCTCGTCCGATCGCAGACGCTCTTCACTTGCCTTCCATGGTCGTTCCGCTTGTTACGCTTTCTTTGGGTTATCCTGCCGAACAACCTGCTTTGGTCGATCGCCTGGACGTGAAGTCTTGGGTGCACAGTGAAACCTATAGCGACTATTCCGATGCGGATATCCATAAATACTACGACTATAAAGACCAGTTGCCTGAAAACCAGGAGTTCATAAAGATCAACAAAAAGCAGACGCTGGCGCAGATCTTCACGGATATTCGTTACACCAAGAAGGATGGAGACTTTTTCTCGGAAGCGTTTGTCTCTTTCTTGAGAGAGCAGGGGTTTCTTCACTAAAGGTTTCCTAATTACGATCCAATGATAAAAGCCGTATTCTTCGATTTAGACAATACGCTGACCGACACCGAAGGTAATTCGCATGATGCCATGCGGCAAATGTTTGAGGATTTGCATCTCAATCGGCGCTTCGATTCTTTTGAGTTGTTTTGGCAAACCTACCGCCAGTGCAACGACGAGATTTGGCGCAGATACAGATTGAAGGAGATTTCGCGGGAAGAACTGAACAATCTCCGTTTTGCTTGGCCGATGGAGTTGTTGGGTGTCAAGGATGATCTTTTGGAACAGAAAATCAATGAGGTCTTCTTCTCTCATTTCCTGAAACTTAGGAAAACAATGCCCCATGCTTATGAGGTGCTCGATTATCTGAAAAACAAATATCGACTGGCTGTCGTATCCAACGGCACAAAGTCATCGCAGCATCAGAAAATGGCAAATTTCGGTTTCCAACCTTATTTCGAAACCATGGTGCTTTCAGATGATGTGGGCTTTCCTAAACCCGATAAACGGATTTTTGAAAAAACGCTCGAAATCATGCAGGTTTCTGCGGCTGAAGCGATTATGATCGGTGATGATTTTGATGCCGATATTGTGGGCGCTCAGCGTGCCGGAATCAGACAGATATGGTTCAATCCCTTCCATGTTGAGTTGACGGATGGGAAAGATGCCCCCGATTATACAATTGCGGATTTGAACGAGTTGGTCAACATATTGTGAGATTTTAACTAAGTTTATTTTCTTTTTTTGTATCTTTGCGAGAAGATTCGTATTATATATATTCCGATGTTAAAAGAACGTATAAATAATTTGCTCGCCGAAGTCGAAAAGTTCAAGGCTGATAATGCCGAACAGATTGAGGCGCTGCGTATTAAATATCTCAGCAAGAAGGGTGAGATTTCTGCTCTTTTTGATGAATTCCGTACAGTCGCTCCTGAACAGAAAAAGGAAGTGGGCCAGTTGCTTAACACCTTGAAGACTAAAGCAACCGACAAAATCAACGAAATTAAGGCTTCCTTTGCGGATAAAGGTCCTGTTGCGGCAGATTTGGACTTGACTCGTACTCCAGACCCTATCCCAATGGGTACCCGCCATCCTATTTCTCTCGTGAGAAATAAAATTGTTGACATTTTCTCTCGTCAGGGTTTTGTCGTTGCAGACGGTCCCGAAGTGGAGGATGATTGGCACGTGTTCTCTTCTTTGAACTTCCCACCAGAACACCCTGCACGCGATATGCAGGATACTTTCTTCATCACTCGCGATCCGGATGTGCTGCTTCGCACACACACCTCTTGCGTGCAAACCCGTGTGATGGAACATCAAAAACCACCTATTCGTGTGCTTTGCCCTGGTCGTGTTTACCGTAACGAGGCCATCTCTGCTCGTGCGCACTGTTTCTTCCACCAGGTGGAAGGCCTTTATATCGACAAAAACGTATCTTTCGCCGATTTGAAGCAGGCTTTGATGTTCTTCGCCAAGGAAATGTTTGGCGAGGAAACTCAGATCAGACTTCGTCCTTCTTACTTCCCATTCACTGAGCCAAGCGCCGAAATGGATATTTCTTGCGACCTTTGCGGTGGTAAAGGCTGCGGTTTCTGCAAGGGTAGTGGCTGGGTGGAAATTCTTGGTTGCGGTATGGTCGATCCTAACGTTCTCGAAAGTTGCGGTATCGACAGCAAGGTTTATTCTGGCTTCGCGTTTGGTATGGGTGTTGAACGTATCACCAACTTGAAGTATCGTGTGAAAGACTTGCGTGTGTTCTCTGAAAACGACACACGTTTCTTAGACGAATTTAAATCTGCGTATTGATTTCTTTATCATATTGACAGTTAAGAGGATGTGTCATAATGTATTTATGACACATCTTTTTTTGTCTATGAGGATTTAGAATACACTTGTTTATGTATAAAGCAGTAATTTTTGATTTGGACGGAACGCTTATTGATTCCCTCCCCGATTTGATGGATAGTGTCAACCAGGCGCTTTCCTCTTTAGGGTATCAGACTCACACCTATGAAGAGGTGCGCTCGTTTGTGGGGAATGGCGTTCGTAAGTTGATCGAACGTTCTTTGCCAGCCTCTGCCACTTCTGACGATGTGGATCGCTGCCTGGAGTTGTTCAAATGTGTGTATGCTTCAAGAAAACTGAATAAGACAGCACCTTTCGATGGTGTTCTTCCCCTGTTGCGGTCTTTGAAAGATAAAGGCGTTGTGGTGGGTGTGCTTTCCAATAAATACGATGTGGCTGTAAAGGAAATCATCGCATCCCTTTTCCCTTCGCTTATTGACGAGCGGTTTGCATGGGGCGAGTCTTCCGTTGTGCCAAAGAAACCCAATCCGGAGGGTTTGCTTTCTATGATGAAAGAGATGGGGGTTGGTCCGGCTGAGTGTTGCTATGTGGGCGATTCGGATGTCGATATTCGCACCGGCAATGCGGCTGGTGTGCATGCCATCGGCGTGTTATGGGGGTATCGGGACAGCGACTGCCTTCAAAAAGAAGGTCCTCATCGCTTGGTTTCCACTCCTGGTGAATTGTTGAATGAAATATTAGAGAGTCATGTGTGAATTGGATCTTTCGCGTTATCAGCGTCATATCATCCTCAGCGGTATGGGTAAAGAAGGGCAGGAAAAAATCTGCAAGTCGAAGGTCTTGATTGTCGGCGTGGGCGGATTGGGCTCTCCGGTGGCGCTCTATTTGGCTGCGGCTGGCGTCGGCACCATTGGTCTGATTGATGGCGATGTGGTGGACGAAACCAATCTGCAGCGACAGATTATTCACGATTCGGAAACTGTCGGACTGCCGAAGGTGGAAAGTGCCAAAAAACGCATCCTTGAATTGAATCCTATGGTTTCGGTGGAAACCTATCATTCTCTTTTCACTGAGGAGAATGCAGGTCTTCTCGTTTCAAAGTACGATTTCATCGTTTCCGCAACCGATAATTTTTCTTCCAAATATCTTGTGTCCGACACTTGTGTGGCGTTGGGAAAACCATTTTCTCACGCTGGGATAGTGGGGTATTCCGGTCAGTTGTTTACATACAAGCCGGGGGCAGCCTGCTTGCGTTGCATATTTCCGGAGGAACCGGATGCCGCTACTGTGCCAACGTGTTCAACCATTGGCGTGCTGGGGCCTGCTGTGGGTGTTGTCGGCTCTTTGCAGGCGGTGGAGACATTGAAGTATTTGAGCGGACAGCACGATGGACTTTTGCTGAATCAGGTGCTCTATTTCGATGCCAATCAGATGGTTTTCAGAAAAATGAAAGTGGTAAAAAACACTCTTTGCGCGTCTTGCGGGCAGAAGAAATGACTTTTTGTGCTTTTAAACATATCTAAATGTGATGATAATTCATCTATCATTTAGTAAATTTGCATCGTGTATCGAGAGGGTTTAAGTATCCCACCAACCTTTTTGAGTTTTTTAAGGTGGTCTAATTATTACACATGGCTTGAAAAGGCAAATAAAACTCAAGATTGGTGGTTAAAAACGCATGTGAAATGTCTTTTTAGTCACTTGCTCCCCATAGCGAGGGAGCTTTTTTTATGCCCGTTATTTCGAATGTGAACCTCAATAAAAAAAGAAAGGATTGGCATCGCCAATCCTTTCCTTGAATGTATATGACTCTCTTAGTCTTTGATGTCGATCTGAAGGCAAAGTTCGTCGAGTTGCTTCTGGTCGATAGTGCTTGGAGCGTCGAGCATGACGTCGCGGCCGCTGGTGTTCTTAGGGAACGCGATGACGTCTCTGATGCTGTCGAGTCCGGCGAAGATGCTAACCCATCTGTCGAGACCGTATGCCAAACCACCGTGAGGAGGTGCGCCATACTTAAACGCATTCATCAAGAAGCCAAACTGCTCTTGTGCGCGCTCTTCTGTGAAACCGAGGATTTCAAACATTTTGTCCTGAAGTTTAGGGTCGTGGATACGGATGGAACCGCCACCAACCTCAACACCGTTGCAGACCATGTCGTATGCGTCGGCTCTGACACCTGCAGGCTCAGTGTCGAGCAGCGCGATGTCTTCGACATTAGGGTGAGTGAATGGGTGGTGCATGGCCATCAGGCGGTTTTCTTCATCGCTCCATTCAAACATTGGAAAGTCAACCACCCAAAGAAGGGCAAACTTATTCTTGTCGCGCAATCCGAGTTGGTTACCCATTTCTAGGCGGAGTTCACAAAGTTGTTTGCGGGTCTTCATGATGTCTGGTCCGCTCAAGATAAGGA
This sequence comes from Candidatus Physcocola equi, assembly GCA_018064855.1. Taxonomy (GTDB): domain Bacteria; phylum Bacteroidota; class Bacteroidia; order Bacteroidales; family Paludibacteraceae; genus Physcocola; species Physcocola equi. The sequence goes on along the minus strand of JAGHUM010000005.1, from coordinate 30,764 downwards.
TGAGGTCGCCAGGTTCTGCGCTCATTTTGGCTTTGAGTTCGTTCAGCACGTCTGCGCCATAGAACTTGTCAACGCTCGATTTCACGCTGCCGTCTTCACCCACACGGGCGTAAACCAAACCTTTGGCGCCGATCTGAGGGCGCTTCACGAAGTCGGTGAGTTGGTCGAGTTGCTTTCTGGTGTAGTTTGCGCAACCTTTGGCACAAATACCACCGATGTAGGCAGCGTCGTTGAATACTGCGAAATCTGCTTTGCCGGCAAATACGTCTTTCAGTTCGACGAATTCCATGCCGAAACGCATATCTGGTTTGTCGCTACCGAAACGACGCATCGCTTCATCCCAACTGATTCTCAAGAATGGCTCTTTGATTTCTACGCCTCTGATTTCTTTGAACAGGTGTTTTGCCATGCCTTCAAACATCTGGATGATGTCTTCTTGTTCCACAAACGACATCTCACAGTCGATCTGTGTGAACTCTGGCTGACGGTCTGCACGCAAGTCTTCATCACGGAAGCACTTTACGATCTGGAAGTAGCGGTCCATGCCAGCCACCATCAAAAGCTGCTTCAAAGTCTGTGGGCTTTGTGGCAGTGCGTAGAACTGACCTGGATTCATGCGTGAAGGAACGACGAAGTCGCGCGCGCCTTCCGGAGTGGAGCCGATCAGCATTGGAGTCTCGATTTCGAGGAAGCCTTTGCTGTCGAGATAGCGACGCACTTCCATGGTCATTTTGTGGCGCAATTCGATGTTTGAGCGAACGTTCGAACGACGCAAGTCCAAATAACGGTATTTCATGCGAAGGTCGTCGCCGCCGTCGCTGTTTTCTTCGATAGTGAAAGGAGGGGTCAAAGCCGCATTGAGCACATTGAGTTTGTCAACGATGATTTCGATTTCACCGGTTGCCAGGTTGCTGTTTTTGTTACTGCGCTCTGCCACTTTACCTACGATTTGGATGACAAACTCTCTGCCGAGTTTGTTGGCTTCCGCACAAAGAGGAGCATCAACTTCTTCATTGAAGACCAACTGGGTGATGCCATAGCGGTCTCTAAGGTCCACAAAGGTCATGCCACCCATTTTGCGGGTGCGCTGTACCCATCCTGAAAGCGTTACGCTTTTGCCTGCGTCAGACAATCGCAGTTCGCCACATGTATGAGATCTGAACATGTTTGTTTATGATGTTTTATTCGTTAAATTCAATTTTGCAAATTTAATGAAAAATACGATTAGTAGTGCGCAAGTGGCTTATGATTGCGAAATAAAATTAAACCTGTTCATAAATAATTCTTGTTTTTTTTCAGTCCCATTTTTTTTATTGATAAATTTGCCTTTCGGATAGGTCTGAACGAATATGTTCAGCCAAACACCATTAAAAGAATTTTGATTATTATGGCAAACAATACCAGTCTGGTCTCGATCTCGCAGTATTCCAAGGAAAAACTGCTGGAGATATTGGATAAAGCAGCGAAATTCGAAAAAAATCCGAATCGCAAAATTTTAGATGGGAAAGTGGTAGCAACGCTGTTTTTTGAGCCTTCCACTCGCACGCGTTTGAGTTTTGAAACCGCAGCCAACCGTCTGGGCGCTCGTGTCATCGGTTTCAGCGACGCTTCTACATCGAGCACTTCCAAAGGCGAAACCCTTAAAGACACCATCACCATTGTCAGCAATTACGCCGATGTCATCGTGATGCGTCATTTCATTGAAGGTGCCGCCCGCTATGCAAGCGAAGTGTCACGAATTCCTATCGTAAATGCTGGTGATGGTGCCAATCAACATCCAACCCAGACTTTGCTCGACCTTTATTCTATTAAGAAGACGCAGGGCACTTTGGAAAACCTCAAGATCGCCATGGTCGGCGATTTGAAATACGGTCGCACCGTTCATTCTTTGATCAATGCGATGTCGCATTTCAATCCTTCTTTCAAGTTCATTTCTCCTAAGGTGCTCGAGTTGCCTACTTCTTATAAGATGTTCTGCAAGGAAAAGAACATCCCGTTTGAAGAATACAGCGAATTGAACGAGGAGGTGATTGCCGATGCGGACATTCTTTATATGACCCGTGTGCAGAAAGAGCGTTTCACCGATTTGTTTGAATACGAAAAGGTGAAAAACGTGTATGTTTTGACAAACAAACTGCTTGAAAACACAAAGGATAATTTGAAGATTCTTCATCCGCTCCCTCGTGTTGGTGAGATTGCCTGCGAAGTGGATGAAAATCCGAAAGCGTATTATTTCCAGCAGGCGCAAAACGGACTTTATGCTCGTCAGGCTGTTATCTGTGATGTGCTTGGTGTTGATGTCGATTAATAAGAGGAGGTTTGATTATGGCTATCGAGAATACAGAAGATAAAAAAGAGATGAAGGTCGCCAAGTTGTGCAACGGCACGGTTATCGACCATATTCCTTCCGACAAACTGTTTAAGGTTATCGCTCTTCTTGATTTGGAAGAGTCGAAAAACCAGATCACATTCGGTTATAACCTCGACAGTAAGAAGGTGGGCAAGAAGGCTATCATCAAAATCACCGATCGCTTCCTGAAGTCGGAAGAGGTGAACAAGGTTGCCTTGCTGGCTCCGAATGCGAAAATTGTGATCATCCGAAACTATGAGGTGGCAGAAAAAATCCTCCTGACGTTCCCCGACGAGATTTTAGGAGATGTGAAATGCCTCAATCCGAAGTGTATCACCAACAATGAACCGATGAAAACTCGTTTCAGATGTATCGATAAGGCGCATGGTCTTTTCATGTGTCATTATTGTGAAAGGGTAGTGAGCACCGAGGAAATTGTGCTGAACAAGTGATTATTTCCTTCTGACAAATTTGCAGGTTAGGAAATTTATATTAAATTTGCAGTCCATTTCAGTCCGCTGGAATGGACTCTTCCTTTTATGGATGGTTTAGTTGGCCATTATGGGGTTGACTGGATTTGACAGCGGGTAGAGACGGTATGTAAGCATGCAGTGCGCTGGTGGCTAGCACTATAATCTTGAGACCAAAAATTTAACTGGCGAAAACAACTACGCTCTCGCTGCCTAATCGAAGTATAGTAGATCGGCTTTATCTCGGCACCAGGTGCTGAGACGAGACTTCTCCCAAGCGCCCATGCCCTGAGGCAACTTGATACGGAGGAGCAGATAAATCGGGGATAGTCGATGTTGGCCTCGCAACTTCGATGAGATTTAGAGGATAAGGTTTTAGTTGGATGGCCCAGGTCTTGCTAAAGCACGAAAATTTAAACTGTGGCTAAGCATGTAGAAAGCCTATTGGCTCCTCGTTTGGACGAGGGTTCGAATCCCTCCAGCTCCACCCGAATTAATCGCAATTGTCTTTTTTGATGATTGCGATTTTTTTGTTTTTTTTGTTAATATTCAGTAAGTTAAACGTTAATTTCCGTAAATCATCCGTAAATCCGTAATCCCGTAACTCCGTCAATCCGTAATTCCGTCAATCCGTAATCCCGCAAATCTTACACTATTTGAAATACTCGTACTTGGTCGTTCCGTCAAGCGGATTTCCATATTTGTCGTAAGAAAAGTTTTCCGCATTACCATTGGTTATGACACTCTGTTTCAAATTATTCTTGTCATAGACGTAAGTGATGACTTCTTTTGCTTGAGGAGAATAGTTGTTTTCTTCAGTCAGTATTAAACCAGCTTTGTTGAATGTTTCTATTTTTGTTTTCACGTCATCGATGTACTCTGCTATCTCGCTGAAATTTCCGTTTTTGTGGAAACTCCAAGACTGTAAGATTTTTCCGTCTTTGTATTGCTTGATGGAAGCAATCGCTCCGTTTTTATAATAAGAATACTCCATGTTGTATTTTCTCGATTCGGTTTTTTCACCGTTTTCGAATACATCGCACGATTTCATTAATCCGTATTTATCAAAGACCATGCTCCTTCTGACTGCGTTATTAACCGTTTCCAGTTCAACCGACCCATCTGCAAGATAGTTGTATTTGTATTCAATATAGAAGTCATTATTGCCTTCTTTATAATATGTCAGTTTGTTATCCGGCAGATATGACCAACTAAGGGTGAAACCATTGCTTTCCTTTTGAGATGTCATATATCCTGATTGGTTGTATCTTATTACCCACTCTGTGGCATATTGACTTGAGTTTCCATCATCATAAACACTCATGATCGTCGCTTCTGTTTCTTTGGATTTATCGTCAAAAGTGTACGAAAATACTTTTTTAGAGTAGATTATCTCCAGATTTTCGTAAACAGCAAAACGTCCCTTTTCATCAAATTCGATGCGTATTGCTTCTCTAAAATTGACAATTTTCACCTCGGGCGACAATTTATAGCAAGACGATCGTGCATCCAGTTTTTCATGTGGGTAATTTAAATAGTCTCTTAACTGTACCAAACTATGCATATCTCTGTAGCACAGAAAATCGGGTATATTGGATTTTTGTGCAAAAATATGCGATGCGAAGATGTTGAATATGATGGTTAGAACTATTGTGGATGCTTTCATATTGTTCGAATTTTTTAAGATTCCGTAGTTTAATGCAAAAATACATCATTTCTGTTATAACTCATCATTAAACGTTAATATCCGTAATTCCGTAATTCCGTAATTCCGTTAACGTCAATTAATGTTCCTAAAAACTGTGAGTAATAACAATGTGGCGAGACGGCGGTATGAGAGTTTTGTTATGTTGATATTTATATTTAACTTTGTATTGAAACAAAAAAGCGATGGAAACAGAACGCAATCTATATATCGTTAGTGGATGTAACGGCGCGGGAAAAACAACTGCGTCATACAGCGTTTTGCCTAATCTTTTGAATTGTAAACAGTTTGTCAATGCCGACGAAATAGCAAAAGGGTTATCCCCTTTTAATCCGGAAAGTGTTGCAATGCAGGCAGGAAAGCTTATGCTGATGCGTATTGAAGAACTTCTTGGTGCAGGAGAAACTTTCTCAATTGAGACTACTTTGGCAACTCGTTCTTATGCTAAACTTGTTACACGAGCACAAGAAAAAGGTTATAAAGTGACATTACTGTTCTTTTGGCTTAATTCTCCAGAATTGGCCGTTCAGCGTGTCTCTCGTAGAGTTAGTGAAGGCGGACATAATATTCCTACCGATGTGATCTTTAGAAGATATGCCAATGGTATAAAAAACCTCATAAACATCTTTATTCCTATTGTTGATTCTTGGATTATTGTAGATAATGGTGTTGAACCTAGGGAAATTGTGGCAAAAGGTACAAAGAACAGTTTTGTTGTATTAAATGATTTGAAATTCCAATACATTAAGAACTATGGACGATAATAAAATATTAGATAAAATTGAAATAGCCCTAAAGATTGCAGAAAGGGAATTTCTTGAAAAGAAAGCTGCAAACAACGAGACTATCATCATTTCCGATAGTGAAGGAAATATCATTGAAGTCCCAGCAAAGGATTGTTTGTGAGGAATTTGAATGTCTCATCTTAACGGATAAGACAATCTTGTGTTTGTAGGTTCCAACTTAAAAGTTGTTTCAATTTTTGTTGGAGATTTTATAGGAGTCTATATACCATATAAAAGTTGGCATTTTTCTTGTTGCCAACGAATTTTTAGCGAATAAAACAAAAACGCTCAACCAAACAAATATTGCTTGGTTGAGCGTTTTTTCTGCACGCAGAAAAATGTTTTTGCTTATCGGTTGGTCATGATGCCGATGAGAGTGACAAGCGGCGCGTTCCAGTTGATGGCAATCTCGTTGGTGCTGTAGCTGCATTTCTCATCGAGGTAGCATTTAGCCGGGAATCTGGAAGACTGATATTTGGCGCTGCCGCAGTCCTGCTGGTTATATTTGTTCGGACCACCGCATAAGTAACCCGGAATAGGCTCGGCAATGCCGTCCGATTCGGAGCGGCGGTCGTGTATGTGCATAGGATATTTAGAACCGAAGCCGGTGACGTAGCAATAGTCTGTCGGATTCTTACCCATGAGGTAGTCGAAGCATCCCTGGGCGGCCTTCATGTATTTGGCATCTTTCCATTTGTAGTAGGCAAGTCCGGCAATCACGCCGTTGGTTGCCACAAAACCATTGCTTCCCCATCTGAATTCCGTGGCAGCCACGCCACCCGCGCATTCCGCCTGCAGGCAGATGTTGTCGGCAAGCATTTTGAATTTCTCGTTGATGAGGGTGGTATCTACCAGCCCTGCCACTTTTTTGCTGTGCAAGGCAAGAAGCATGATGGACATGGATTCCTGATTGTGCCAGACGGGAGTCTCGTAGTCATACGTCAAGTCGATGCGGTTGGCGTAGTGCTTGTCTTTGGTCGTAATCAGCAGCTCTGCTGCGGCCATTTGAAACTCGTCGTCCAATCGTTTGTCGCTGTAGCTGCCGGTGTGTACGTTTTTCGGATTTTCGTATTCCACAGCAGGGTTTTTCTCCGCCCATGCGTAGGCGCGTTTCGCTGCTTCGAGTGCCTTCTTTGTGAAACCGGGGAACACATTTTCGTATGGTGCGTATATGCGGGCTGCCATTGCCATGGATGCGGCAAAGTTAAGTGCCGAGGTGGTCGATTTGCCCACGATGTATCGGTCGTTCAGGTCGCGTTCAGGCATGTAAAAACGGGAGAAACTGAGGCTGGTGATCTTGTTGTAAACACCACCATCATATTGGTCTTGCATGGTCAGCATCCAGTCGAGTTCCCATTTCAGTTCGTTCAGAATGTCGGGCACGCCGTTGCCGCTTTCCGGAATGTTCAGGTTCAGTTGCTGGTAATATGATGGAAACATCTCATAAGCCATTCCAAAAAACTCGTTGCTGAAACCTGCGTTCACGGTGTATTTGTTGTAGTCGCCGGCATCGTACCATCCTTTAGGGGATGAAAAAGGCATATCGGTGTCGTGGTTTTCGTCTCCCAGCGTCATGTGCAGGTAAACCTCATCGTCCGGATGTCCGGCTTTTCGGCTGAAATCAATACCCTTGAATGTGGCATATTGTTTTTCAATCGGGCAAGAGGCGCGCCAGAGGTAAAAGCCTTTCAGGGTCCAAAGGCTGATTTCTTCGTAAGCGCCTTTGCTGACAATCGGAAACGTAAATGATTTTTTCCCGTCAGATTCAATATAATAGTTGCCGGGTTTGTTCAGTTTGCTGAAATCCGCAGTCTGAAGGTATTCGCCAGACAGGTCCCAATATTTGGAAGTGGACAGTTTTCCTTTATACACCGTTTTCCCGGTTTGGGCGTCTTTCACCTCAAAGTGGCTGCCGCCTTTACCTACTACCTGTGCTTCCTTGGCACTGTTTGCGTTAAAACCGAGTTGATTGACGTGCACGTCTTGTGCGGATACTAATTGCATAGCCATTGCGCCGACTGCTGTGGCAATGGAGCGGAGTGCGTATTTCATAAAGTATTGAGTTTTTGTGTAAAGCAGGCCGATGGGCTTGCGTTTTTTTACTTAGACTGGACAAAGATATAAAAAAGCCTTCGGTCAACAAAAATTATTCATGATTATTCGAGTTGGAATAAAACGTTAATGTCCGTAAATTTTACGTTAAATTAAGGGAATAATATATAAGTTGGCACTAACAATTTTTTTGCCAACGAATTTCTACTAATCTTCACAAAATTATTTCGTTGAACTATATTTTCACTAAAAGCGCCGCTGGCGTTACGAATTAATGCGAATTCAGAATTGGAACCAGCATTTAATAAGTAGTAATTAGAAATGCCATAGGCATTCTTTGTATAATTCTGCAACAATCCAATAAATTTGTATTATTCGAAAAAATTCGTTGGCAAAAGAAATGTGCCAACTTGTATATAATTTCCTCCGCTAATTCGTGAAATCAACTCTGACACATCAAGAAAAAAGTGACCAGAAAAATCTTTCGTGAAGTGAAATCAATAATCCGCAAATTCGTGAAATAATCTTCACCACATCAAAAAAAAGTGACCAGAAAACACCACCTATACTCCTGTAATTTGATGAAAAAAATGATAAATAGCGCAAATTGTTGCCTTACTTAAAAATGTCTATCTAATCGTTCATCACGCAAAAAGTAACCTGAAAACAAGTTAAAAAAGGAAAAAATGCAAAAAAAAACGCATTTTTTGCGGGAAAAATTTGGAATGGATGAATTTTGGTATTACTTTTGCCGTCCTTTTCGCTCTGAAAGTGAGGAAAAGATAAAAGGATAAATATGAAAGAGTTAAGATGTGATTTTATAAAAAGATGCAGTTATAGAATCATTAAATTAACCTTCTCGGTTTATCCGTATTAGGTAACAGATTTAATCATTTTAAAAGTTAGGTTTATATGATGAATGTTATTTTCTTTTTCGGTGCAAAGAACAAGAATGGTGAATTCTCTAACCATTATGTTCGTGAGTTTGTTGTCAATGGCAACAAGTTCTCTTGTGTAGAACAGTTTATGATGGCCCAGAAGGCTCTCATTTTCCGTGATTTTGAGACCTTTAACAAGATTATGAACGCTTCGGATCCTGCTGAAATGAAGCGTCTTGGCGCTGAGGTTAAAGGCTTCAACAAGACCAGATGGGCTGCTGTTCGCGAAAAGGTGGTGAAGAGAGCTGTCTATGCTAAGTTCTCTCAGAACTGGGATTTGAAGAAGATGCTTTTGGAAACCGGTGATGCACTCATCGCAGAGAGTAATCCAACCGACAAGGTCTGGGGTATCGGCTTTTGCAAAAGTTATTCTGAAGAGGTTGAGATTGATGGAGTTGTGAAGACGCTCAATGTGGAAGATGTGAAGGAAAAATGGGGTGAGAATAAACTTGGCAAGATTTTGATGGAAGTGCGTGAAGAACTTAAAAATGAAGCATCTAACAATGAATTGAAGGAAGTCTGTGTAGTGATCGAGGAAAGAAAGTCTAACAAGATGGCTGAATTGAAGGAAATCCCTACCCAGAAGATTATGAGTGTGGAAGATGTGGAAGGGTTTGTTGCTGGCAAAAAGTGTAAGGTCAGAAAGGAAATGATTGGTGACCAGAAAAAGGTGGAACTCTTTTGTGATGTGTTCAGAGATTTGAATTACGGTAAAGAAAAATTGGAGGAAAACTGGGTGAAAGTAGGCAGTGAGAAGATTGGTGAGTTTGTGAGTGAGGTAGAGGCTTGCAAGTTTGCGAAGAAATATAAGATGAGTGGTGTGAAAAGAGCAGGTAAAAGATTGTCCCCAAGAATGATCTCTGTTGAAATCTGATATACTGTCTTAAAGAAACACTTTGCTTTGTGAGAAAATATTTATATATTATAATTGCAAAGCATTGTGCTTCTATATATAATTGCAAAGCATTGTGCCTCAATTTTATTTCACGAAAACATGACTACAAATAAACAATCTGAAATGAGCAATCCGACTGCGGATGTATTGGTGATGAAGAACTGGGAAAAGGTGATTCTCTTGATGGAGAATGATCCGAAAGTGACCAGAGAAATCATCGAGCATAAACTGCACCTCTCAAGAAGTGGGGTGGCAAAGATTATCCGACAACTCATTGAAGATGGTAGAATCCAACGTATCGGTCCGGATAAGGGCGGTATGTGGGAAGTCTTGAAATCTGACGAAGAGCCCGAATACCTTTTCTTCTGGGGACACGACCCCAAAAAACTGGGATTGGAGAAGGCTTGCTTCAGCCAGTGGTTTATCAGGCCGTTCACTGTGGATAATCATTACTATTGCTGCATGGAGCAATACATGATGAGCGAGAAGGCGCGTTTGTTCAAAGATATGGAGACGTTTGTGAAAATATTGAACGAATCGGATCCTGCCATTATCAAGAAACTGGGCAGGGAAGTCAGGAATTTCAAGTCCGATGTCTGGAACGAACATAATATGGATATCGTCTTCAAAGGTAATCTAGCGAAATTCTCGCAGAATGAAGACCTGAAACAGATCCTTCTGGCCACTGGCAAAAAAGTGTTGGTGGAAGCCAGTCCTTATGACCAGATCTGGGGTATTGGCATGAGAGAGTGCGCCAAGGCAAAGAATCATCGAAACTGGAAAGGGCTCAATAAACTGGGCTATACACTGACGCGTGTAAAGCGGGCTATCATGGCACAAATGATCTGCGGAGATAAAGTTGACGAATAAGAAGTTGTGAGTCGTATGCGGTCTCTTTGTCTGTGTGCTTGATATGTGGTGCTGATATTCACTCTTTTTTCATAAAAATGGGTGCTATTTGAGGTAAAATGCCTAATTTTGTATAAATAAACAAAAATCTTATGGCAGATCAAAGATATATTATGCGTGGTGTGTCCGCTAGTAAAGAGGACGTGCACAACGCAATAAAAAACATTGACAAGGGACTTTATCCGACTGCTTTCTGTAAGATCATTCCAGATATCTTAGGCGGAGATCCTGATTATTGTAATATCATGCACGCCGATGGCGCAGGAACAAAGTCGAGTTTGGCATATATTTATTGGAAGGAAACAGGCGATTTGTCGGTGTGGAAGGGCATTGCACAAGATGCGCTTATCATGAACATCGACGACCTCCTTTGTGTTGGTGCTACAGATAACATTCTCGTATCTTCAACCATCGGTCGCAACAAACTGCAGATCCCTGGTGAAGTGATTTCAGCCATCATCAACGGAACCGATGAATTGCTGGCAGAACTTCGTAATATGGGGGTCGGCGTTTATGCCACAGGTGGTGAGACCGCAGACGTAGGCGACCTTGTTCGTTCTATCATCGTAGATAGCACTGTTACCTGTCGTATGAAACGCTCCGATGTCATCGACAACAAGAATATCGCTCCTGGCGATGTGATTGTGGGCATGGCGTCTTATGGCAAAGCCAATTATGAGAAGGAATACAATGGCGGTATGGGCAGCAATGGCTTGACTTCAGCCCGCCATGATGTGTTTGGCAAGTATCTTGCCAAGAAATATCCAGAAAGTTTTGATGCCAATGTGCCTGACGAACTTGTTTACTCTGGTAATCTCAATCTCACTGACGAAGTTGCCAACTCGCCATTGAATGCTGGTAAATTGGTTTTGTCTCCAACAAGAACCTACGCTCCTGTCATCAAGAAGATGCTGGATGAAATGCGTCCGAAGATCCATGGCATGATTCATTGCTCTGGCGGCGCTCAGACCAAGATTCTTCACTTCATCAAAAACTTGCGCGTGGTGAAAGACAATATGTTCCCAATCCCTCCGCTTTTCAAAACCATTCAGGAACAGAGTGGAACCGATTGGCAGGAAATGTATAAAGTCTTCAATATGGGACATCGCATGGAAGTTTATGTTAAACCTGAAGATGCTCAGAAGGTGATAGACATCACCAAGTCTTTTGGCATCGATGCCCAGATTGTTGGTAGGGTAGAGGCATCCAATAAGGCGGAGGTCGATATTGAAAGTCCTTACGGTAAATTCCATTACGAAGGTTAAGATATAAGGTGACCTCTTTATTTCAAAGGAAATTTTAGAGGTCACCTAAATAAAAAAGAAAGGGGTTCGAAAATTTTTCGAACCCCTTTCTTTTTATGCTCAATCACTTGATTAGTTGTCTAATGCTGCAGCGCCACCCACAATATCAAGCAATTCGCTTGTAATGGCAGCCTGACGCGTTTTGTTATACAATATGGTCAAGTCGTTGATAAGTGTTTGTGCATTGTCGTTTGCGGTCTGCATTGCTACAACTCTGGCGGCGTGCTCCGATGCGTTTGAATCCAGCAAGCAAGCGAACAACTTGGTTCGGATTGCTTTTGGTATCAAAACCTCCAAAATCGCAGCTTTGTTTGGCTCTACGATATAGTCTGCTGCGTATCCGCTTTTCTCCTCCTTTTGGTCGGTTGTTGCCGATAAAGCGAGAGGAAGGAATGTTTCGGTTGTCAGAATCTGTGTGGAAGTGTTTTTCAAGTGCTGATAGATGATAATCACCTTATCATATTCCTTGTTGAGGAACTTATCCACTATCACGTTGGTCACACTGTCTGTCATTTCCGCAAATGATGGTTTGTCGGCAAGTCTCTTGTAGTTGCCTACGACGTTGACATCCATTTTAGAAACAGCAGCGAATCCTTTCTGACCGATAGGATAGACATCTATGTTTTCGAGGCCAAGCGCTTTGTTCTCTTCCAGAACCGCGTTCAGCTGTTTAATCACGTTGGAATTAAAAGCACCACACATGCTGGAATTAGAGGAGAAAACGACAATGGCGAGTTTCTTCACTGTGCGCACCTCCGACAATGCTGAAGAATAGTCCAATTCTGTTGCCAGAAAATTGTTCAGTATCTCATTCAGCTTCTTCTGATATGGCGCAATGTTTTCAATTGCTCGCTGTGCTTTCTTCAATTTCGCTGAAGAAACCATCTTCATCGCTCCGGTAATCTTCTGCGTAGATGTTACCGATGCAATTCTTGCTTTTACCTCCTTTAGTGATGCCATATTAATTCAACGAACCTTGGTTAAACTGATTTGCTACAATCTTTGCTTCTTTTTCAAGAACGGCGGTAATCTCATCGTTGATTACGCCCTTCTTAAGCTGTTCGAGTACGTCTTTGTGTGCCGAACGGAGCAATTCTATATAGCTGTTTTCAAATTCGTGTATCTTTTCAACAGGAACATCATTCATCAAGCCCTTGGTACCACAGTAGATGACTGCAATCTGTTCTTCAACGGCTGCAGGTGAGTACTGAGGCTGGATGAGAAGTTGTGTGTTTCTTACACCCTTGTCGATTGCCATCTTGGTTACAGGGTCCATGTCGCCACCGAACTTAGAGAATGACTCCAATTCACGGTATTGAGCCTGGTCTGTCTTCAAGGTACCAGCGACTTTCTTCATTGATTTGATCTGTGCGCTACCACCCACACGAGATACGGAGATACCTACGTTGATTGCTGGACGAACACCTGCGTTGAACAAGCTGCTTTCCAAGTAGATCTGACCGTCGGTGATGGAGATAACGTTTGTAGGGATATATGCGGAAACGTCACCTGCCTGTGTCTCGATGATAGGGAGTGCTGTGAGTGAACCGCCACCTTTCACTTTACCCTTGAGAGAGTCTGGAAGGTCGTTCATCTTTTCTGCCACAGTCTGGTTGTCGATGATCTTAGCCGCACGTTCCAAAAGACGTGAGTGCAAATAGAAGATATCACCAGGATATGCTTCACGACCTGAAGGACGACGAAGAATCAATGATACCTCACGATATGCAACCGCCTGTTTTGACAAGTCATCATATACTACCAAAGCGTGCATGCCCTGGTCGCGGAAATACTCACCAATGGCTGCACCTGCGAATGGTGCGTAATACTGCATAGCAGCAGGGTCGCTTGCTGTTGCCGACACGATGATGGTGTAGGCCATAGCGCCCTTTTCTTCCAAGGTGTTTACGATATTCGCGATGGTTGAACCTTTCTGACCGATTGCCACGTAGATACAGTAAACTGGTTTTCCTGCATCGTAATTGGCTTTCTGGTTCAAGATGGTGTCGATGGCGATGGCTGTCTTACCAGTCTGACGGTCACCGATGATCAACTCACGCTGTCCGCGACCGATTGGAATCATTGCGTCGATAGCCTTGATACCAGTCTGGAGCGGTTCCTTAACCGGTTGACGATATACGATACCTGGGGCTTTGCGTTCAAGCGGCATTTCAATCAACTCACCTGAAATAGGTCCCTTACCGTCGATAGGATCACCGATAGCGTTGACTACACGTCCCACCATGTTCATACCCATCATCAACGATGCGATACGCTTGGTACGCTTTACTGTGAACCCTTCTTCAATCAAATCAGTCGGTCCCATCAACACGGCACCTACATTGTCTTCCTCCAAGTTCATCACAACGGCTTTCATGCCGTTGGCTTGAGGGAATTCAAGCAATTCGCCTGCTTCTGCATTCTGCAAGCCATAGATACGAACCACACCGTCGCTCACTTCGAGCACAGTACCCACCTCTTCGAGGTTGGCCTTCGCATCGATGCCTTCCAGCTGCTTTTTCAGAACCTCTGATATTTCACTAGCTTTTATGCCTGACATTTAAGTGTTCTCTTTAAAGTTAATAATTCATTCCAGCTTTAAGCTCCAGTTATGGCTTTGTCCATAAGTGTTTTCTTTATGCTTTGAAGCTGTGTTGCAACGCTTGCATCCAAGAGTTGTGATTCGACCTGCAACTGGAATCCGCCGATAATCTTTGGATCCACTTCCGATACGAACTCAACTTTACCATCTGATGGTATTTGCGCTATTTCTGCAACAAGTTCTTTCATTTTTTCTTTCACTTGATCGCTCGTTTCCACTGCTGTCGTCAGTTTGCCGATGACAATGTTCTTTTCCTTGCGATAAAGATCTTGAAAAACCAAACTTATAGTTTGAAAATATGACTCGCGTTTGCGCTCTATCACTAAATCTATAAATTTAGAAAATTCAGAACTTACAGGAGAACTCTCGTTGCCGGCAGCCGAAAGCACCAATTGCTTGCGTTCTTTGCTGTCAACCTGAGGATTTGCCAATGCTTTCTTCAGTACAGGAAACTCCTTGAAACTGTTTGCAAGCATTTCCATCTCCTCATATACTTTGTCTGCAGATCCGTTTTTCACTGCCACTTCGAGCAATGCTTTTGCGTATCTGGTTGAAATTCTACCTGTATCCATCTTGTTTATTGCTTTTTAATAGCGTTGTATTTGTCCAACTCTTGATTGATGAATGCTTCTTGGTCTGCGTTTGAAGCCAATTGCTTCTGAAGCAGCTTTGCTGAAATCTCAAGCGACATTTCTATCACTTCTTTTCTGATGTCTTTCAGCGCATTCAACTTTTCTTGTTCAATGCTGGCTTTTGCGTTTTCTATGAGCTTTGCGGCTTCAACTTCCGCTTCTTTCTTTGCTTCTGAAATAATCTTCTCTTTTACAGTCTGCGCTTCGCGAACAATCGACATCTTTTCGTTGTTTGCTTCTTTCTGCATCTTCTCAGCTTCGAGCTTGAGATTGCTCAACTGCTGATTTGCTTCTTTGGCCGACTGAATAGAGTCTTCGATATATTTGTTGCGCTCTTCTATCATTCCCGTAATCACAGGCCATGCGAATTTGGCCAGGATAGCGAATACGGTGACGAAGATCACCAACATCCAGAATAGCAATCCTAAATCTGGTGTTATGAGAGACATAGGCTGTCCTTTCTTTTATTAACCTGCAACCATGAAGGCAACAGCGATTGCGGCGAATGCCACACCTTCTACGAGGGCTGCTGCGATGATCATGTTGATACGAAGCATGCCTGCTGCTTCTGGCTGACGGCCCATGGCTTCCATTGCAGAGCCACCTACTTTACCGATACCGAGACCTGCACCGATTGTCGCCAAACCTGCACCGATACATGCACCTGCTTTTGCTACGAGTGTTGCGTTGTCTGCCGCATTTGCTGCTGCGTCTGCAGCTGCTTGAAGAAATACTGATAACATAGTTCTTAATTTTTTAATTTTTATTTTTTTTCTTTTTATTATTTGTTGTGGGCTTCCTCTTCTTCAGGTTGAGCTAAGCCGATGAAGATGGATGACAACATCGCAAACACATATGCCTGGATGAAGCATACCAATACTTCAAGTAAATCCATGAATATTGCCAATGGTATTGATCCGCATGCCACACTCACGCTGCCAATCGCAAATATCAATCCAATCAGAATGAGCTGCATCATGTGTCCTGATACCATGTTGGCAAATAGACGGAACATCAATGCTATTGGTTTTGTGAACATACCAAGGACTTCGATGAACTGCATGATTGGAAGCGGAAACTTCAAAATCAGTGGCACATCTGGCCAAAATATGTCTTTCCAATAATGCTTGTTCAGGGTAAAGTTCGTCATCAGGAACGTAATAAACGCAAGTACGAATGTCACTGCGATATTACCTGTTACATTGGCTCCGCCTGGAAAGAATGGAATGATTCCAAGGTAATTGGAAAAGAGGATGAAGAAGAAGGCTGTGAGGATGTATGGTGAATAACGTTTGTAATTCTTACCGATACATGGCTTTGCTATATCTTCGTCTATCGCCAAAATCAATGGCTCCATGAATGCCTGCAATCCCTTCGGTGCTGCGATAGGATCTTTCTTGTAAGATTTCGCAACTGTAAGGAATATGATCAGCATCAATGCAGCGGTAAACAGCAGCGACGCCACATTTTTGGTGATAGAGATATCCAAAGGTCTAACCTCTTCGTTTCCTACTTTCTCAACAATTTTTCCTTTGTACTTTCCTGCTTCACTTACGGTGTAATTCTTATATCCTTCGTGAAGATGACTTGAACTGAACACATCCCAACCTTCTTGGCCTTTTACGATGCACAATAATGGTATGGCAACGTGCTTGCCTTCATAAGTCCACAAATGCCATGAGTATTCATCGCCTATATGGCCGAATACCAATTCCGACAGATTGAACTTCTTTTCTTCGGATCCTGACTCATGTCCAGACGCATTCGCCTGAAATGACATGAACGCGAATACCAAAGTGAGGCACCACGCGATGAGGTTATTTTTTACTCTCTGTGTTAGTCTCATTTTGAAAACTGTTTAGTTTGTTAAGAAACTTAATTTCAAAGGTAGAATATATGGCATGAAACAATAGTATGCAGACAACAAAACTTTTACTGTTTACCTGTATTTTCCAGCAATATATGAGACAGATGAAAATGATCAACAGAAATTTGATTCCATGCGTCAGCAAATATTTGTTGTAAAATGTCAGGTTGTCTTTCTTCCATGCTTTTGCCATCACTGAGATTGCGATTGCTGTGGTGGAAAAGAAGAAAAGTACCATTAACGGATAAGCTGCAAAATAGAGCTCTTGGCAAAATGCGTTGAAACACATGATGCCTGCTACCAAAATTATGATGGAAAGCAGAGCACATTTTCCAATGCCGTTTTTTCTAAACTTTTCTTCAGATTCCATTTTATGCAATTACATTTTCAACGCAGACTGAAATCTTGTTGTTTCTCACTTCAGCAAAACCGGAATCAATACCAATTGTCTTTTCGCCATCGCCTGTTGTGAAGATGATGTCGCCAGCCTTTAATGCTGAGATTAGCGCAGCGTGCTTCGGAAGCACGGTGAACTGACCTGTCATTCCTGGCAATGTTACCATTGATACTTCCCCTGAAAATACGATCTTTTCCGGAGATATGATTTCCAATTCTAGCATGCTGATTATTTTTTAGCTTGTTCGAGCAATTTCTTACCTTTTTCTATCGCATCTTCAATTGTGCCGACGTTCAAGAATGCCTGTTCTGGAAGATCATCCACTTCACCATTCATGATCATCTTAAAGCCGCGGATTGTGTCTTCGATAGGCACCATCACACCGGCAAGACCTGTGAACTGAGATGCTACGTGGAATGGCTGTGACAAGAAACGCTGGATACGACGTGCGCGGTTTACGGTTAGCTTGTCCGCTTCCGACAATTCTTCCATACCCAAGATTGCAATGATATCTTGCAACTCGTTGTATTTTTGAAGAATCTTCTTCACATTCTGTGCTGTTTCGTAGTGCTCGTTTCCGATGATGTTTGGATCCAAGATACGGGATGTGGAACCGAGTGGGTCAACGGCAGGGTAGATACCCAATGAAGCAATCTTACGGTCGAGCACGGTAGTTGCATCCAAGTGTGCGAATGTTGTTGCTGGAGCAGGGTCGGTCAAGTCGTCGGCTGGCACATAGATGGCCTGAACGGAAGTGATGGAACCGTGCTTTGTTGATGTGATACGTTCCTGCATTGCACCCATTTCTGTAGCCAATGTTGGCTGGTAACCTACGGCTGATGGCATACGACCGAGAAGGGCCGACACCTCAGAACCTGCCTGGGTGAAACGGAAGATGTTGTCGATGAAGAACAAGATATCGTGACCACTACCTGCATCGCGGAACGATTCCGCAACGGTAAGACCAGTCAATGCCACTGATGCACGCGCACCAGGTGGCTCGTTCATCTGACCATATACCAATGTGGCCTGTGATTTTGCCAATTCCTGTTCATCAACAGCGCTCAAATCCCAGTCGCCTTTTTCCATCGCTTCTTTGAACTTGTCGCCGTATTTGATGATGTTTGATTCAATCATTTCGCGGAGCAAGTCGTTACCTTCACGAGTACGTTCACCTACACCGGCAAATACAGAGAAACCGTTGTGCCCCTTTGCGATGTTGTTGATAAGCTCCATGATAAGCACGGTCTTACCCACACCGGCACCTCCGAACAAACCGATCTTACCACCTTTTGAGTATGGTGCAAGAAGGTCGATGACTTTAATACCTGTGAAAAGAACTTCTTTCGAAGTAGATAGTTCTTCAAATTTAGGTGGCTCTCTGTGAATTGGGGATGCGCCTTCTGTGTTGAGTTTCTTCATACCATCGATAGGTGCCCCTATGACATTAAGCATTCGTCCCTTAATCTGTTCGCCTACTGGCACCGAGATCGGAGAACCCAATGCTTTAACCTTCATGCCTCTTCTCAGGCCGTCCGTTGATTCCATAGAGATCGCACGAACAACGTGCTCTCCCTTATGTTGCTGGCATTCCACAATAAGATCATCTTTTCCTTCTCTGGCTACAGACAAGGCGTCGTGAATCTTTGGAAGTGTGTCTTCCTTTGATGTGGGGAAGCTAACGTCTACTACCGGACCAATTACCTGGATAATTTCACCAATTAATTCCGACATATTCGTTGTATATTTATTTATTTGTGTTTTTCTTCAGTATGTGTTTTGTCAAGGCAGATGTGTTTTTCACATGTTCCTTATTGCAAATATAAACTTATTTGCGATTTAATTGTAGTTTTTTCGGTATATTTTTATCAAAAAATATCTTTTTGCTCGTGTTTTGTTGCTCTTCAACACATTTTTTTGCTTTTTTCTAAAAAGTGCCTTTATTTAATAGCATATAGTCATTTTTTGTCATGTGTTGTCTTTACGACTCTGTTTCGTAGTAGAGTTTGTAATAATGTAAACCTAAGTTGTTGTCGAAGCCTCTTTCCAAACGTCTTTCGTTTCCATGAACGTATATGTGGAAATTCTTGTCGAGTTTGATTACCGACTTGAATCGCTTGTTTTCTTTCTTGACCACATCGTTTGATATAGGGAATTCACGGTTAAGCGTAACTCCGTTTTCCTGCTCAAAGTTCGCTTTGTGTTCGTCAAACGCCTGGATGATGGTTTCCTCGCCGTCGAGCACTTCTTGCTTGAACAAGTCTTCGTTGAATGCGTCGTTGCTTTTGAAATAGTCGATGGTCCTGTTTTGCAGGTCTATCTGGTTTTCGCGGGGCACCTCGTTTTTCTGCGAATATACTTCATCTACAAAACGCTTGCATACGTTCAGGTAATTCAAGGTGTCGTAGTTGTTGTCTTCGCGTACGCTTAATCCTAAAAAGTCGGTCTTCCAAAAGGCGGCTTCGTTGGCTTTGCTTACTTTGTCCACCACCGAAACCACATAACCGTTTTCCTTTTCTATGTTAAAAATCAAACATCCTTTGTCCAGCTTCTTGATGTTGATTCCTTCTTCGCAGTCGATACCTATCAAATCATTGTCCGGACATATTTTCAAGAATGTTTCTTTTGTCTCAGACTTGAATATCCCGATGCAATCTACGGTCTCATCAAAAATTTTGACGTCTTCAAAAAGGGTGAGGTAAAACTCTCCTTGCTTGATATTTGGATTGGTTGAGTTCTTATATAAGAGGTCTGCCAATACTCTTGAGTTCTCATAAAAGGTCTCATTGCTTGCGAATATGTCCGACGCTACTTTATAGACCATATTCGCAGCGACTCCCTCCTCGCTGTCGAGATGATAGAGGTTGGGTTCGTTGAAAGTTGCCAGAAAAAACTGTTTGAGTAAGCCCGGAATGGGACTGTCTTCACTGAATTGCAGGCAGCCTTTCGAATAGACATTATTTGTGTTGTCGGCATGAGAGCCGATCTTGTGAATAACGAGCTTGTTTATTTGTGCGTTGACAATATCAAAAATCATAATTATTGCTTTTTACTGGTCTTGATGATGGTGGGAAGTTCTTCCCACAATTCTTCCATATTGTGATATAGCAGATCTGCACCTCTCGATGTTAGTTCCTCGTCTTTGAGAATGCCGGTGTTTACCGCTATGGTGAACAGCCCTGCGGCTTTTCCTGCTACGACTCCCAGAGGTGCGTTTTCCACCACTATGGCTTCGTTTTTCTGGTATTTACCTTTTGCTTGCGCCATCAGATAAGGCTCTGGGTCTGGTTTGCCTTTCTTGACGTCGTATGCTGTGATCATTTTGTCTTTGCTGAAAATGCCTGGGAAGGCGGAGTCTAATTTGTTGATCAGACTTTTTTGTCCGGATCCGGTGACGATATAGATGTCCAGCCCGTTTTCTTTCACTGTTTTTAATACCTTGTCAACGTCGGGTATTGTGCCGGCCTTACCGCATTCTTCGAATAAATGCATTTTTGTCTGGTACAATTTTTTGCATTCTTCCTCGGTTGCCAGTCTGCCATAGGTTTTCTGAAACATCTCATTGATGGTGCCGTTTCCAGTCATGCCTTCTCTCATGTATGCTTCATATTCATTGAAATCTATGCCAATGCTTTTGAAAGCCTCTACCCAAGCCTTTGCGTGAAATGGCATGGAATTGAAAAGTACGCCGTCCATATCAAAAAAAACGGCTTTCAAATCCATGTTTCCAAGTGCTTTCAATGCTTGTTCGTCAAGTGCCATTGTCTTATTTCTTTAATGCTCTAACTCTTTGCAGAAGAGTTGGATGTGAGAAGTGGAAAAATATGTAGTAAGGGTGTGGTGTCAGATTGCTCAGCGAAGATGCTGTCAGTTTTTTCAGGGCTGAGATAAGATGTTCTGCCACACCTTCTTTTTTGGCAAAAGCGTCTGCTTCGTATTCGTTCTTTCTGCTGAGTATGTTGACAAGCACGCTCGTGATGGTGGAAATTGGCGTGTATAATACGCTGAATACTATGATGCTCAGCCAAAATGATCCGTTTGTGCTTTCCTGTCCATATAAGGTGGTTGCTATCTCGTTTTTATATTCAAAGAACAGGGAAAGAATAAAGAACATCAAACCAAATGACAACAAATTGAGCAAAAGCATCTTTCTGGTGTGTTTGCATTTATAGTGTCCGACTTCGTGCGCCAAAACTGCCACAATTTCCTCTTTTGTGAAGTTGGATATAAGGGTGTCGAACAAAACGATTTTCTTTTTGTTGCCAAGTCCGGAGAAGAATGCGTTGGCTTTTGTTGATCGTTTGGAGTTGTCCATGATATACAGATTCTCCAATTTGAAATCCACCTTTTTGCAGAAGTCTTCTATCGCCGTTCTCAATTCTCCATCCTCAAGCGGGGTGAGTTTGTTGAAAAGTGGCAAAATCAAAGAGGTGTAAAACATCATTGCGATGATGGAAAATGCGGACATCACTCCCCATCCAAGCACCCAAAAGTACTCTCCTGTTTCTTCGTAAAGCAACATCAAGAGACCGATGATTACCGCACCTAATACAGCGTTGAGCAACCATTCCTTTATCATGTCTTTGACAAACAATGCAGGGGTCATCTTGTTGAATCCGAATCGCTCCTCTATGCTGAATGTGTAATAGGCGGAAAACGGGATGTTGATGATTTCGTCTGCATAATACAGAATCCCCAAAAACAACAATCCGGTTGCAATACTGAGCCATAGCCCGTCGTTGGTGTAGCCCGTGATTGTTCTTGCTAAATTGTCAACAAATCCAAATCCGAAAAAGGTAAACATGAGAAGGATCACAATCAGCGAAAAGGCGCCTTGTATGGTGCCGAATTTGTCTTTCGCGATGAAATACTGCTGTTCTTTTTCGTATTTCTCATCATCATATATTCCCTTCAGTTCGTCTGGTATGGGACTTGTTGATGCTTGTCTGTTCTTATAATCCAGATAAGAATCTAAAAGGAATTCTGCTACTAAAAGTGCAATTATCAGATAAAACAGTGTGGTGTACATGTTGCTGGTTTGTGGCTTATTCTACATATAATACCAAGCCCTTCAGGTATTCGCCTTCTGGATGGTAGATGCCTATAGGGTGGTCGGCTGGTTGTGTGAGTTGGTGGAGAATGCGGACATTACGTTTGCTCATGGCAGCGGCGCTGAATACGGCCAAGCGGAACTGGTCTTTGTTGATGGCCTGCGAACATGAGAATGTAAATAGAATACCTCCTGGTTTGATTTTTTCAAATGCTTTTGCGTTGATTTTTTTGTATCCCTGCAATGCGTGACGGATGGCGTCTCTGTGTTTGGCGAACGCTGGCGGGTCCAAAACGATGAGGTCGTATTGCGTCTCCATTTCGTTGAGGAATTTGAACGCATCTTCTGCAAAAGCGTCGTGTCGCGGGTCGTTTTTGAAGTTGAGCGCCACATTGTCTTTGGTTAGTTCAATCGCTTTCGCTGAACTATCTACCGAGTGGACCAGTTTGGCTCCTCCGCGCATGGCATACAAAGAAAAACCGCCTGTGTAGCAGAACATATTGAGCACGGTTTTGTCTTTTGCATAATACTCTAAAAGATGTCTGTTTTCCCTTTGGTCGATGAAAAAGCCTGTTTTCTGGCCTTTTATCCAGTCTGCGTGGAATAGTATGTCGTTTTCTTTTGCCAAATACTTGCCATCGTCTTTCCCCTTGATGTAGTAGTCTTCGATGTTTTCCTGGCTCACATAATAAGGGGGAAGGGTGGTTGCTGACTTGTAATAGATGTTTTCTATTTTATCTCCATATACATTGGAAAGTGCCTTTGCTATTTCTTTGTGTGCAAGGTGCATGCCAATGGAGTGGGCTTGCATGACTGCTGTCTTGTCGTAGATGTCGATGATCAGACCTGGCAGAGAGTCGCCTTCGCCATGAACAAGGCGATAACTGTTTGTCGAACTGCTGTTGGCCAAACCAATTGCGCATCTCATGTCGTAAGATGCTTGTATTTTCTTTGTCCAAAAATCCTGATTGAAATCGGTCTGTGAGAAAGACAGTACGCGCATTGCGATTGAGCCTAACTGGAAGTGGCCGGTTCCGCAGAAATCATTGTTGGCACTGTAAATGTCAACAATCTCACCCTCTTGGGGCTGTCGTTCCATTTTCGCGATTGCTCCAGAGAAAATCCAAGGATGGAAACGGAGTATGGATTCTTCTTTTTTAGGTTTAAGGGTGATTTTGATATGTTTAGTCATTGTTTTCTTTTTTCTTGTTTATTATTATAAATAGGTTGGCAAGTATGGTCCCTGTTATGGAATGCCATACACAGCATATCGCCGATACAATAGCCACTTCCGGAAATGCAGGGAAATGTTTGGATGCTAAGTTTGTTGCCAATCCGGCATTCTGCATACCCACTTCTATGGAAATGGTCTTGCGTTTAGCGTCGTTAAACCTCATTATTGTACCCAATGTGTATCCTAAAATATAGCCGAGTGTGTTGTGGCAGAAGATGGCAAAGAAGATGAGCAATCCAGACTTGAGGAAACTGTCTCCATGCTGAGATACAACGCCGCCGACAATGCAAGCCAAGCAGATGACTGAAAGGCCGGGCATGATCTTTTTTGTTTCTTCAAATCCCTTTTTTTGCCCAAAATAGTGATTGATAAACACGCCGACAGCAACAGGTATAAGGGTGACTATCAGGATGCTCTTAAACATTCCAAAACCATCCACATCAACGTTTTCTCCTGTCAGCCATAGCATTAGCAATGGGGTGACGATTGGTGCCAGGAGTGTGTTTACAGACGTCATTCCGACTGAAAAAGCCACATCTCCCTTGCAGAGAAATGACATGATGTTGCTAGATACACCTCCAGGACAACAGCCGACCAATAGCAGTCCGGTCCCAATTGCCACTGGCAGATTCAGAACGTGTACCAACGTGTAGGCGATTAGCGGCATCACGCTAAACTGGGCAATGGTGCCGATGAGGATGTCAACAGGGCGGGATGCTAAAATCTTGAAGTCATTGGTTGTGAGAGTCATACCCATTGTGAGCATGATGAAGCCCAAAATGACGGTCTGCGTATCATTTCTCACCCAAACGAAAAGATCTCTGAAGAAAAATGTCAGTATGGCAATCGCTATAATGAATAAAGAGGTTTTTCGAGACAAAAAAGAACTAATAGCCTGAAGTGTCTTCATGATTTACAGCCATTTTTTGCGTTTGAAATAGAGTAGGGTGAGTGCTGAAGCGAAGAACATGAGCACTATGGCAAATGGATATCCCCATTCCCAATCCAATTCCGGCATAAATTTAAAGTTCATACCATACATACTTGCAATAAGTGTTGGTGGCATGAAGATGACGCTTACCACCGTAAACATCTTGATGATTTTGTTCTGTTCAATATTGACCAGACCCAAGAATGTATCTTGCAGGTAGTCGAGACGCTCAAAACCGAATTTGGTATGCTCAATCAGTGAGTTGATGTCTTTGATGACCATTCCAAGGCGGTTCGACAAATCCTTTGGAGTGAGTTCACTACGCAACACGTTGGATACAACTCGCTGCTTGTCAATGACATTCTCGCGTAGGTGCATCACTTTTTCCTGCAGGTTCTTAATCTGCAACAATACGTCTTCGTCGATGTCTTCTGAAATGGTGAGCACTTGGCTGAGCTGTGTGATTTCGGCTGTCGCATCCTCAATCATATCGGCATCGTATTCAACTCGTGTTTCCAGCAACGCTACGAAAATGTGGAAACCTGTAGGGAAGTTTTTGGGGTTGGCAAAAATCTTCTTTATTGTCTCGTCGAATGATTTAAGTTTTGTGTCTCTTACTGAAACAAGGATGTTGTTTTTCAAGATGAAAGACACTGGCTCTATTTCCAATGAATCTTTGAGGAAATTTGAGTTGGCCACCAGCGTGTCTTCCGTTTCTATGAAACGTGAAGACAACTCGATTTCTTCCATCTCGTCTTCTTCCTGAATGTAGATTTTCAAAAAATTCTCCAACTCCGACTCTGTGTTCGGATCCACATTTTTCAAGTCGATCCAAAGGAAGTTGTTGAGCGGAATTTCTTTAAGTAATTTTATGTCTTTCGCAATTTTGAGGCGTTGATTACCATCGAGATAAAAAAGCTTCACTTCTGGCTCATTGTCAAGATTTTTCTCAATGTCTTGACTTTCTTTATTTGTTTCTTTCATGAGTTTGTTTCGTTTTTGAAGTGAAAGGAGGAATAAGCAATCCTATTGTTTAGGTGCGTTTTGTTCCACCAAATTCGTTAATTCTATAAATTCTTCCACGCTGAGTTGTTCCGGTCGGCGGGTGAAAATAGCGTCAGACAAAGTTGGGTTGTCTTTCCCCAGGAAAGGTTGAACGGAATTGCGAAGCATTTTTCTTCTCTGGTTAAACGAAGCTTTTACAATCTGCTTGAAAAGCACCTCGTTACAGTTCAACTTTTCCACTTTGTTTCTTCTCATTCTGATCACGGCCGATTTCACTTTCGGCGGAGGAAGAAATACATTCTCATGGACGGTGAATAAATATTCTATGTCGTAATAAGCTTGCAAAAGAACGCTTAATATCCCATATGTTTTAGAACCCGGCTTTGCCGCGATTCGCTCTGCAACTTCTTTTTGAATCATGCCGGCGCAACAAGGAATCTTGTCTTTATGGTCGAGCACTTTGAAGAATATCTGTGAGGAAATGTTGTATGGATAATTTCCTATCAGGTTAAATGAACCGGGATATAGTGCGTCTATATCCATTTTGAGGAAATCGCCGGAAATGATTCTGTCTCTTAATTCAGGGAAATTTGCATTCAGATAATCAACCGATTCTCGGTCTATCTCAACGACTTTTAAGTCGATGAGCGGATTTTTCATTAAGAACTGGGTCAATACACCCATGCCAGGGCCTATTTCAAGAACTTTCGTAGGCTCTGTTATACACAAACTCTCAGCGATTTGCTGGGCAATATTTAAGTCTTTCAGAAAATGTTGCCCTAATTGTTTTTTGGGCGTTACTGCCATCTTCCATTTGTTTTTTGTGTGATTTTACGTTCTTTCTGCAAATTTAACCTTTTCAACCTAAAAATAAAAATTATTCTCAACTTTAAGGCGGTTTTTAGACCATGAAAAAAGAGATGTCGGTGGGACATCTCTTAAGTTTTAGAAGTTGTTCATATTATTGTTGTGAGTTTGTAACATCTTTGTTACAATCCGAGTCTCCATGCTGATGGCTGTGGCGTTTTTCTTTGTGATGTTTGTTGAATCTTCCCTTCTTGTGGTCACGGTTTTTTTTGTTGATTCGTTTGTGATCGTGTTTGGCCTTTGATGCTTGGAGCTCTTTTTCAGGAGTGTTTATTCGGATGATTTCGATATAATAAGATGGATAGACGTCGGAGTTGTGTTCTTTCATCCAATTCTTGATTTCCTCATTCCTCTCCTTCATGTGTTTGGCTTTCATCGGATTCATGTTTCTTGGACCATTTTTGTGGGCCCACATTTCATGTCCTCCCTTCATGCCATGATGCATCTTTGCAGAATCACAGTCTGCCATGTGGTGATGTCTGTGATGCGCGAATGCGGAATCTTTTTCTCTCAATTCGTGGTGTCTTCTTTTGCCCATCTTTCGGAGAGAGTCTAATTGCTCTGGTGTCAATTTCTCCATTGGATTGTGCATGAATTTAGTGGTGTCCATGTTGGCTAATATGGAGTCCATTCTTGCAACATCTTCTTTGGTTATTTCGCGTTTTTTTACGATGCCCTTGATGTTGATGTCTTTTCCCATCATGTAGGGCTTGAAAGAATCTACCTTTCCTCCAACTCTAACATTGATTATGGTTTTGTTGTCTTTGTCTGCAAGGAGCATACCTTTGCCGGCAGGATAAGCCACTCTGATGACCTCACCTTCAACATACACTTTCTTTCCTTCTAAATTTTCTCCGTTTTCTTTGATTTCGGATGGGGTATATGTTTTGATTCCGTTACATCCAAATAAAGAGAAAAGCATGATAGCTGCAATAAATTTAGGTGTGTTTTTCATCATATATTTGTTGGTGTTTATATTGTTTTCCCCGTAAATATATGAACTATTTCTCTTATTTCCAAATGAAAACAAAAAAACGTTGGACATTTCTGCCCAACGTTTTTATTTTAAGCTTAGATGTATTCTCTAATATTATTCGCCTTTGATAGCTGCGATACCAGGGAGAACCTTACCTTCGATAGCTTCGAGGAGGGCACCACCACCAGTTGAGATGTAAGAAACCTGATCAGCCAAGCCGAACTTGTTTACACATGCTACAGAGTCGCCACCACCGATGAGTGAGAATGCGCCGTTCTTAGTAGCTTCTGCGATAGCAGCACCGATTGCACGGGAACCAGCAGTGAATTCTTCGATTTCGAATACACCTGCAGGGCCGTTCCAAAGGATTGTCTTAGCACCTTTGATAGCAGCAGCAAATGCTTTCTGGCTTTCTGGACCTGCATCGAGACCTTCCCAACCTTCTGGGATGTCGGTAGCGGCTGCAACCTTAGTCTGACCACCAGCCTTGAAGCTCATAGTGTCCCAATCAACTGCGTCTTTAGCAATTACAGAGTCGGTACCAAGTACGAGGTTTACACCGTTTTCCTTTGCTTTCTTCATTACGTCCAAAGCAACATCGAGCTTGTCTTCTTCGCAGATTGAGTTACCAACCTTGCCACCCATAGCTTTTGCGAAAGTGTAAGTCATACCACCGCAAAGGATGAGGTTGTCAACTTTACCAAGAAGGTTTTCGATGATACCGATCTTAGTAGATACTTTTGAACCACCCATGATAGCTGTGAATGGACGCTTGATGTCGCTAAGAACTGCGTCAACAGCCTTAACTTCTTTTTCCATGAGGTAGCCGAGCATCTTGTTGTTTGCATCGAAGTAGTCTGCGATAACTGCTGTAGAAGCGTGTTTGCGGTGTGCAGTACCAAATGCATCCATTACATAGCAATCAGCGTATGAAGCGAGCTTCTTTGCGAAATCTTTCTGCTTGCTCTTCATTGCCTTCTTGGCTTCTTCGTATGCAGGATCTTCTTTTTCGATATCTACTGGCTTACCTTCTTCTTCAGCATAGAAACGGAGGTTTTCAAGAAGCAATGCTTCACCCATCTTGAGCGCTGCTGCTTCCTTGTCTGCGTTTGCGCAGTCAGCAGCGAACTTAACGTCAACGCCGAGAGCTGCAGATACTGCAGAAACAATCTGAGAAAGTGACTTCTTCATGTCAACTTTGCCCTTTGGTTTGCCCATGTGGCTCATCATGATAACAGCACCACCGTCAGCAAGAATCTTCTTCAAAGTTGGGAGCGCACCCTTGATACGAGTGTCATCTGTAACTTTACCTTCTTTAGTAGGAACGTTGAAGTCTACACGTACGATAGCCTTCTTACCTGCAAAGTTGAAATTGTCAATAGTTTGCATATTCTTTATTGTTTTGATTGTTTTGTTTGTCTTAATGTTATCTTTTACAAAAATACGCCTTTATGAAATAAGTTGTGCGATATTTTTTGCTTTTTTTTATTGCCCTTTGAGATATTTGTGCATTTCTGCTGCTGCTTTTCTTCCGTCTCCCATGGCAAGGATAACTGTTGCACCGCCGCGTACGATGTCGCCTCCTGCAAATAGGGTAGGGATGTTGCTCTGTAGGCTGTCGTTTACAACGATTGTGCCTTTAGGGCTTACTTCCAATCCTTCAACCGAACTTGGTACGATTGGGTTTGGTGACACACCGATGGCTACAATAACTTCGTCAACTGCTATTTCCTCAATAGCTCCTT
This sequence comes from Candidatus Physcocola equi, assembly GCA_018064855.1. Classification (GTDB taxonomy): domain Bacteria; phylum Bacteroidota; class Bacteroidia; order Bacteroidales; family Paludibacteraceae; genus Physcocola; species Physcocola equi. The sequence continues at coordinate 2,050 of JAGHUM010000005.1, read as the reverse complement.
CTATTTCAACAGGGCTGCGTCTTCCGCTTGCATCTGGCTCTCCAAGCTGCATCTTTTGCAAACGCATTGATTTCACATGGCCTTGCTCGTCGCCGATGTATTCGATAGGGTTGTGAAGGCACATGAATTCCACTCCTTCCTGCTTGGCGTGGTGTACTTCTTCAAGACGTGCCGGCATTTCTTCTTCTGAACGACGATAAACCAAGATGGCTCTTTCTGCTCCAAGGCGGAGGGCTGTACGCACAGAGTCCATGGCGGTGTTGCCACCACCTACTACTGCTACCACCTTGCCCATTTTAACTGGTGTGTCGCTTTCTGGATTGTTGGCTTCCATGAGGTTTACTCGGGTGAGGTATTCGTTGCTGCTCATCACGCCGATAAGGTTTTCGCCTTTTATGTTCATGAATCGAGGAAGACCAGCGCCACTTGCTACAAATATGCCTTTGAAACCGTCTGCCTCCAACTCTTTTGTGCTGATGGTTTTGCCGATGATGATGTCTTTTCTGAATTTAACGCCCATCTTCTTGAGGTTCTCAATTTCAACATCAACTATGGCGTTTGGCAAACGGAATCCAGGAATACCATATTTCAACACGCCTCCGATTTCATGGAGTGCTTCAAATACGGTTACGTCGTATCCTGCTTTTGCCATGTCGCCGGCAAATGAGAGTCCGGCGGGACCCGAACCTACAGCAGCGATCTTGATTCCGTTGCTTGGTGCCACTGCTGGAGTGGACATATTTCCGCTTTCGCGTTCATAATCCGCAGCAAATCTTTCCAAATAACCGATTGCTACAGGTTCTTTTTTCAGTTTCAGTTTGTAGAAACATTTGCTTTCGCACTGTTTCTCTTGTGGACATACACGTCCGCATACTGCAGGAAGCGCGCTTGTCTGGCGCAAAACCTTGGCTGCTTCTACAAATTCACCTCTTTCAATGTTTTTGATGAAGCCAGGAATGTTGATTCCTACAGGGCAACCTTCCATGCAGGTTGGATTTGGACAGTCCATACATCTGCTGGCTTCTTTTTGAGCCTGCTCTTTGGTGAGACCTTGGTTGACCTCATTGTAACTGCGTGCTCGGGTCTTAGCGTCCAGTTCGTTCATCACTACGCGCGGTGTGTTGGTGCGCTCAGTGCCTTTCATGCTCTTGCGTAATTCATCACGCCAAGCGTCGTTTCTGTCGTCTAATGCCATATATTATGTGTTTTCTTTCTGTTGTTAATTATTTGCCGACCTTATACATATCTGCCTTTTCTTCGGCTTTGTATGAACCGAGTCGCATCATCATTTCATCAAAATCCACTTCGTGGGCGTTGAATTCTGGTCCGTCCACACACACGAATTTTGTTTTGCCTCCTACCGTAACGCGGCAGGCTCCGCACATGCCCGTACCATCCACCATGATGGTGTTGAGTGATGCAAGCGTTGGCAAGTTGTATTTCTTTGTCAGCAAACTTACAAATTTCATCATAATGGCAGGACCGATTGTGACACAAAGGTCCACTTTTTCTCTGTTGATGACTTCTTCAATACCGTTTGTCACAAGGCCTTTTTTGCCATAACTGCCGTCGTCTGTCATTATGATCAATTCATCGGCGAATTGTCTCATCTGGTCTTCCAAAATAACAAGATCTTTGGTCCTGGCTGCAAGCACAACGATAACTCTGTTGCCTGCCTGTTTCATTCCCTCTACGATTGGAAGCAAAGGTGCTACACCAACGCCGCCTCCGGCACAGATGACTGTTCCGTATTTTTCAATTTCGGTTGGTTTGCCGAGTGGACCTACAACGTCTGTAATCTCATCGCCAACATTCAAATCTGTCAACTTGATTGAAGTCACACCAACTCTTTGCGCTACGAGGGAAATGGTGCCTTTCTCGGTGTTGGATCCTGCTATGGTGAGCGGAATACGTTCGCCTTTTTCGCCTGTACGTACAATTACGAAATTTCCTGGCTTTCGGCTTCTCGCAATCTCTGGAGCCTCAACTTCCAGTTTAATCACGTTCTCGGAAAATTTTTCCTTGCCTACGATTTTGAACATATTATATT
>JAGHUM010000064.1 GCA_018064855.1 Candidatus Physcocola equi | reverse complement strand
TTTAATGTCATTTGCCACTATTTCTGGGGTGAAACCGAATTTTTCATCCAGTACCTTGTAAGGTGCAGATTCACCAAAGTGGTCTAAGCCCTTTATGTAACCATTTGGAACGACGCGTGACAATGTTGATGGAAGACCTGCTGTCAGACCAAACGCTGGTTTATCTGCAGGAATCACCTCGTTTCTGTAGGATTCATCTTGGTTCAAAAATAGACCGATAGATGGAACTGAAACGATTTGGGCTTTAATACCATCTTCTGCTATGATTTTTGATGCAGCCACGATTGTTGATACCTCAGAACCATTTGCAACAAGAACAACGTCTGCTTCGTCTTCTTTTTTAATAATGTATCCACCACGTTCTGCTTGAAGGGCTGCTTTGTAGCGAGCTTCATAGCCTTCACCTTCTTCGGTTGGAAGGTCGGTGATGTCTTGTCGAGAAAGAATGAGGGCAGTTGGGGTAAGGGTGTTTTCCATTGCCATTTTCCATGCTACAGATGTTTCGGCAGCATCAGCTGGGCGGAGAACAAGCATACTGTTGCGACCACTGTGGTTCTTGAGTTCTTCCATCAATCGGATTTGTGCTTCTTGTTCCACAGGCTCATGTGTTGGACCATCTTCACCCACGCGGAACGCATCATGAGTCCAGATAAACTTGACTGGGAGTTCCATCAAAGCGGATAAGCGTGCAGCTGGCTTCATATAATCGCTGAACACGAAGAATGTTGCGCATGCACCAATCAGACCGCCATGAAGAGCAATACCATTGATCATTGATGTCATTGCTAACTCGGAAACGCCGGCTTGCAGGAATGCACCTTCAAAATCGCCAGGCATGAACGCTTTGGTCTTCTTCAGGAAGCCGTCGGTCTTGTCGCTGTTAGCCAAGTCGGCAGAAGAAACAATCATGTTAGGAACATTTTCTGCCAATGCACCGAGGACATTAGCGGAAGCTGCGCGAGTCGCGATATTTGGCTTATGAGCGATAGCTGCATAGTCAACAGCGGTGACTTTTCCAGCAATGCAGTCGTCGAGTTCTTTCGCTTTCGCTGGATTTTCTTTGCGCCAAGCTTCTTCTGCAGCTTTTCTTTCTGCTACGATTGCTGCGAGTTCTGCTTCACGTTCGTTATATAATTTTGCAACTTCTGGGAATGTTGCCCACACATTATTAATATCACCACCAAGATTTTCGATTGTCTTCTCGAAACTTGCACCAGATTTGCTCAATGGATTGCCATGGGTGCTACATTTTCCTTCGAAGTTTGCACCATCTTCTGTCACACAACCGCGACCCATCACAGTGTTGCCAATGATGAGGGTTGGACGCTTGTCTTCTTTTTGAGCGGCAGCAAGTGCGTCGGCTATAGCAACAGGGTCTGTTCCGTCGATTTCAAGAACATTCCAGTTCCAAGCTCGATATTTCATTGCAGTATCTTCGTTTGACACATCCTTGCAATCTGTTGAGAGCTGTACTTTGTTGCTGTCGTAGAACATGATAAGGTTGCTCAAACCGAGGTGGCCAGCCAAACGGCCAGCTTCTTGTGATATGCCTTCTTGAATACCGCCATCACTGATGAAAGCATATGTCTTGTGTGCAAAAACTTCACTATAGTGTGTGGCGATAAAGCGTTCGGCAATGGCACATCCAACTGCCATAACATGACCTTGCCCGAGTGGGCCAGAGGTGTTTTCAACACCATGAGCAGGGTCAACTTCTGGGTGGCCAGGAGTGATGCTTCCCCATGAACGGAAACTTTGCAAATCTTCTACTGTGTATTTGCCGGTAAGGTGGAGCACTGCATAGAGCATAGGTGACATGTGACCTGGGTCAAGGAAGAAACGGTCGCGTGCAAACCATGTTGGATTAGCAGGGTCGTTGACGATAAATTTTGAATAAAGTACATTGACGAAATCGGCACCGCCCATTGCACCACCAGGGTGACCAGACTTGGCTTTTTCCACCATAGAGGCTGCCAAAATACGAATATTATTGGCGCCTTTGTTCATAAGTTCTACATTCATCATGAATAATTGTTATCGTGTTTAATACACTTTTGTTCAATACTTATTTAAATTTAATACGAAATTACAAAAAAAATCAATCATAGGCAATTATTATTTGCCCAAATACATATTATTACAAATAAATGATGCGAATTTACCATTTTTTATTATGCGATTTCCTCTTTTCTTTCAATGGGATATGGTGTTTGATAACATAAATAAAACGACCGCAGCATAGTAGCTGCGGCCGTATATGTTCGAATAATTATTTATAATCTGTCAGTAATTATTCTTCAGCCTTTTTTGATGGCTTGCTACCGATAAGACCGTAGAAGAGCATATAAGCAACCATTGCTACTACTAACCAGTAGCTGCTTACATAACCAACTACACCAGCGAGTGTGTCTTGGAGGAGAGGCATAACGCCACCGCCTACAACCATGGTCATGAACAAACCAGATGCTGCAGCTGTGAATTTGCCAAGGCCTTCAGTTGCAAGGTTGAAGATACCACCCCACATTACAGATGTGCAAAGACCGCAAAGTACCAAGAAGAGGCACTTGATAGGAAGTTCGCCACCAGTGAATGTGAAGAGAACGAAGTCGGCAGGACTTTCTACTGAACCAGGAAGGCTGAAAGTCACACTTTCAGGAACGAAGATTGCAGCCAAGAGAAGTGCGAGGCATACAGAGCAAACTGTTACGATTTGAGTCTTTGTTGATACTGCACCACTGATAAATGAAGAGGTGAGGCGGCCAACAAGCATAAGTAACCAGTAAACAGCGGCAACTGTACCAGCGATTGCTGCGCTACCAAGTACACCACCTTCAGCAACAGGCTTGCTTAAGTAGAAAATCATTTCACCAGGAATACCAACTTCTACGCCTACATAGAAGAAGATAGCGATGATACCGAGCACGAGGTGACGGAAACCGAGAGCACCTTTTACCATGCTCATGATGTCGCCATCAGCTTGTTCTGGTTCTGTAATCTTGGTGAAGAAAATGATAACAAATGCACCTGCGAAGATTGCCATTGCAATCATCAAGAGAGGTGAGACATCGCCCATTGAAGTTTTGTCAGTTACTTGACCAATCATTGCACCAACGAGAAGAGGGGTGAATGTTCCGGCAAGTGAGTTGAGCGAACCACCAATTTGGATGAATTGGTTGCCTTTGTTACCACCACCACCGAGGAGGTTCAACATTGGGTTTACTACGGTGTTGAGAATACAAACACAGAAACCGCAAATGAAAGCGCCAAGAAGATAAACGATGTAAGTGCTGATAGCACCACCGTCGAGGGTGCTTGAGATGTATTGAACAAGTACGCCTGTGAAACCAAGTACGAGTGCCACAAGAGCAGTTTTCTTGTATCCCATCTTGGTAATCATGATACCTGCAGGGATACCCATGAAGAGGTATGCAGCAAAGTTCATCATATTACCCATCATACCAGCCCATTCATATTGGATTTTCCAGATTTGACCAAATGGTGCAGCCATGTTGGTAACGAAAGAGATCATTGCAAACAAGAACATCATTGCAACGACGGCGACGAATACGCCTTTTTTCTGTTGTTCTGCCATTGTTTAAATTAGTTTTTTGTTTAAGTTATTATTAATTGTTGTTTTATACTTGAAGATTTTACTTCGTAAAAGTACATTTTTTTTTTGACTTGAAATAGATTTTTTATTCTTTTCTCATCAAAATGGGGCGGAATTGCACAAAAATACAATTTTTTGAAACATCCTGCGACGAATTTAGTATTGACGAGGGCCAAATATGTCGGTTCCGATGCGTACGAGTGTTGCTCCCTCCGCAACAGCGATTGGCCAATCGTCGCTCATTCCCATGCTGATTTCCTTGAATGTTTCTAGTGGGAATAGTTTTTCTTCTCGCAGAGTCCTAAAGGTCGCTCCCACTGAGGCGAATTCTGCGTTCACGATTGACTGGTCGTCGGTGAATGTGGCCATCGCCATCAATCCGCAGAAGCGTACATTATCATATTTGCTGAATTCTCTATTTCTTGCAAGCGACAATAGTTCCTCGATAGTGAATCCGCTCTTTGCTTCTTCTTGGGCAACATGTAGCTGGAGGAGTATGTCAATTGTTCGCCCAATCCTTTTGGCTTCCTTGTCAATTGTATCAAGCAGACGAATGCTGTCGACACTATGAATGAGTGAAACGATGGGCATGATTTGGCGTACTTTGTTTCGCTGTAGGTGTCCGATAAAATGCCATTTCACATCATCGGGCATTTGTGGCGCCTTCACAACAAGTTCTTGGGCATGGCTTTCGCCAAAAAGGCGTTGCCCAGTGGCGTATGCCTCTTTGAGCTGTTCTACTGGATGATATTTCGATACAGCAACAAGGTTTACGCCACCAGGCAACTCTGAATTTATTTTTGTGATATTTTCAGAAATACTTGCCATCAATTATTCCTCAGCTTTGGTGCCACTTAGGTCTGCACCATATACATCAATGTATGGCATCTCGGTAATGTTTACTACTTCGAAGTCAAACAATACGCTCTTCATTGCATCAAGGAAGTATTCAAGAGCCATTTTGAATTCGCTTGCCTGCACAAGACTGAAGCTTGCAGTACGTTTTTCTGCTCCAGTTTTTTCGTCGATAGTAATCATGTTGACTTTCACCTTATACCAGCGGTCACCGCCTTCGTGATAAATTACTTCTTCATAACGCACTTTGCGTACAGCTGTCACGGTAAGTTCGCCCGATGTGAAAGGTTCCATCTCCTTGATGATACGGGCTTCTGCTTCAGTGAAAGAGAGTGCATCCACCAAATATGGTTCAGTTACAGATTTGAGGGCACCTGTGTCAAGCATTGTTTTATCGTATTTGACTTTTGTTTCAAACCATTGACTCATAATAAATTAAGTTTTAAGTGTTAATAAAAATGATGTGTTTAAAATATAGTATTGATTAGTATGTTGCTTTCGCATATACTTTGACAAAGTTAAGCATTTTTTGTGGTTTTTGCTACAACACGAGATAAATAAAATTTTAATGAAAATTCCAGTGATTTGCAATTCAACACTTTGTTGCGTAACTTTGCATACAGAAACAGACAAAAATGAGTGATTTTTTCAAAACAATAAAGGAGCGTTCGCAAGCCAAGTATACAGAGAAAATGAGTAAGTTTCTTGCTTTTGCTGTGCCTGTTCAGTCTGCTGATGAGGCTAAAGCAATTGTGAAGACAATCTCTAATGAATATCACGATGCCCGACATTGCTGCTGGGCATATATGATTGGAACTGAGCGAAATGAATATCTTTCCAGCGACAATGGTGAGCCTTCAGGTACTGCAGGCAAACCTATTCTCGGACAAATCAACTCATTTGGCCTAACTAATATCGTGATTGCCGTGGTTAGATACTTCGGAGGTATCAAACTCGGTACTTCTGGATTGATTGTCGCATATCGCGAAGCTGCACGATTGGCAATAGAAAACGCAGAAATCCTTGAATGTCATGAGCAGGCACGCGTCACTTTTAATTTTCCATATCTTTGCATGAATGATATGATGAAAATTGTGAAGTCGGAATCTGTAAAGGTCATCGACCAGCAGTTTGACAACGACTGTGTGATGACCCTTGAATGTGATGCCGATAAAATGCCGGCTTTAAAAAATCGTATTTCTGGTGTTGATGGAGCTGCTATTCTCTCCGACTAAATGTGATTCTACTCCTTACATGGCTTGTACCATCCACATCGATTGACAATTTGCAATCCATCGGGTCGGTGTCGTCAAGATTGATTTGAGCCGTCGTTCCAAATAGTGTTTCTTTCAGGAATGCTATTTCGAGGCGTTGTACAAATTCGTTATCAAATTTCTCCATTGAAAACTGGTTGAGGAGCAAATCGAGGTATTTAACAGTGTTGACATGTCGGTTGACATCGCAATCCATATATTTAAATGTGTAGTCGCAGCTCTTTCCATCTACTACGGGGCGAAGTCGCCCTTGAGGTGCGATAGGGCATTCGTGGTCGCTGATATTTTCGCGTATATAGCTTAATTGGCTGATGTCTACACTTTCTCTTGTGGCAAAGTTGATAACCATCCAAATGGTGCGAACATAGCCTATCACCTCACCGTTAAGGTCTTGTATCTCCATGTTACGCTGTGAGAAATGGCGATTGTAATCTTCAATCCACGTTGTAAAAGTGTATGGCTCATTCACTTTTGGATAGCGCTTCATTTCCACTGTTACTCGCGACAGTACCCAACCTTGGTTATTCTCAATCATATTGGCATATCCTACGCCCCATGCATTAGCGTGAAGTGTTGCCATTTCAATGATTTTTGTCATCACAAGAGATAATGGCATTTCTTGCTCAGGATTGCATTCTGCTGCCGTCAGAAAATACTCTTGCTTGTATTCCTTAATATTTTCCATTTTTTTCTTTATTTTTTGATGCCACACTGCATTTTCAGTTCTGCAGTGGTGCTATGTTTGTTTCCGTTTAAATCGTAAAGATACTGGTTGACATCTTTTGGATTCATGTTTTTTACTGCATCGAATCGTTCTGGGTGAGTGATGCGGGTAATGACAATTCTTTGGATGTCGGTTTTGTCGCAAGTGCCAATACTGTAACCCATTTGCTCAGGATGTTCACCTGGGCCATTGCTGCTCCAATAGGTGACTTTTCCGTCGGGAGTATATCCCATGAATATAACGCTGTGTCCTGCTTCTTGGTCATCGCCTTTTACATCGTTACATCCAACAATGGCACCACAATCCTTTCCTCTTGTATTGTTGCGGTCCCAGAAAATTTTCAAGAAATCACCTTTCACTGCATGTGCCCATACAGGATGTGCTCTCCATGCATCGTCGCTCAGGTATTCTTCTGTTTCTGTTTCTTTGTTTCGCTCCGATTTTGCACCGCGGAATCCTGTATAGCTGAATCCGGCTTTTAATTCGTTGATGAGAACGGCAATAGATGGTCCGTTGGCATTCGCTCTTCCCCAAAATCCTTCACCATCGTTTTGACCAATTCCTTTTGTGTTGATATCGTCGACAATTCCCACATATGGTTTCATATTGCGCCAGGCTTTAGCCGAAATCACGCCTTTCTTGTCCCACATAGTAAGCGCTTTCACAAGTGCTGAATATGTGGCACTCGAGCAGAAAGATGGTTGGGCTTCTGCTGGATTGAAATAGGGGCGTCTGTCATTTTTACCCATATGGAATGCGGCATGTAGTCCTTGCCACGTAGTCGTAGTAAATAGGCCGTTTGGCTTTCCTCCTGTGTAATATCCTCCATGTGAGGGAAATGAATCGATGGCTGCAAGAATCGTTTTCTGCCATTGCACATTTAAAGTGTCGGTTTTGTTGACTATTGAATGGTGTTGCTTACTCTTCTTGGGTGTGCATTTTGCATAAATGCTTAAAAAGCAACTGCAAATAGCAAGCAGAATTATTATTTTTGAAGTTTTCCGAATCATAGATTTATTTTTCTTTCAAAGTTAGTGATTATTTTTGTTTTTATTTGCCTTTTTGTGCCGTTACCGCAAAAATTATTACCTTTGCATTGTTATTAAAGCAACAACAACTACTATGTTTAATTTTTTCCGAAAAAAGAAGGAGGATGTAAAACTCTTTTATCATACAGATGTTCATTGTCATATTTTGCCAGGAGTGGATCATGGCGCGAAAAACATTCAAAATGGCATTGAATTGCTAAAAGCTGATATGGATATGGGAATCGACCGTGTTATTCTCACTTCCCATGTCACATCTGAAACTTTTGAAAATACACCAGAAACGCTACAAACAGCTTTCGAAACTTTTAAAGAAGCTGTAAAAGAAGCTGGTTTGGATGTAGAGATGCACCTTTCTGCAGAATATCGAATGGATGATTACTGGCAAAAGGAATATGCTGCAGGTCATATTATTCCGATGCCTGGAAATTATATACTTCTTGAAAATTCATTCGTACAGGAACTTATTGGCTCCGACCAAATGATGTTCGATTTGATGTGCAAGGGTTATAAACCAATTCTCGCTCATCCAGAGCGTTATCCATATTGGGCTCACAATAGGGAACGCTACGAAAAGATGCACAACACCAACTTGAAGTTCCAAATTAATATCTTGTCGTTTACAGGCTATTTCGGTAGCAGCGCTCGCGATACAGCCAATTGGCTTGTGAAAAACGGAATGGTGGACATGTTGGGCTCTGATATGCACAATCTGGAACACGCAGAAATAATAAAAGACTTTCTGCGAAGCAAAGAATGGCGTAAAATTTCTGAAAAGTTACAAGGACACATTATTAACGACGAGGTGATTTAATTTCACTGAGCCATTAATCTGAATTGTGTTTCATTGTCATCGGTTGTAAACACTCCAGAAAACATATAACCATCGTAGGTGCCTGTTAGGGTGCCTACGATTTTATTTTTTGAGTCGTAAACCGAAACTGTTAAATCTCTGCCACTTCCAATTCCCAATAGATGGAATTGGGCTTTTTCTTTTCCGTTTTCCACTGTCGCGGCTGTGCCTGTGATGTTGTTTTGGTCCTTTGCGTTAAGCACCATAATGTAGTTTTCTTTCCCGATTTTTCCTACGAGTTGGATTTTGCTTGGTGTTGACGCTTTTGGTTTTTGTTGTTGTGTAGTAGGTGGTGCCGACTCCCATTCGTCGCCCATCATGCCTTGCATCCTTTCGAATTCTTCAAACGGGTCGGATTCCATCATCTCTTCCATCATTTGTTCCATTTTCTCCATCTCTGCCATGTGCATTCTCATGATGGAGTCAGCCTCCTCACCAGTTATTTCCTGTATTGTGAAGCCTGGAGTGGTTTCTTCTTGTTGCTCTTCTGAAACTACTTTTGTATCTGGATGATTATTGACAATTCTTTTCTTTACGGCGAGATATCCAATCAGTATTATTGCTAATACAATGATTACAGCAGCAACTATCACCACTTTAATTACTTCTTTTTTTCTTTGTGCTTCGATATGATGATATCTTTGTGGTGCCGGCTCAACATAAGGAGGTGGGGTAGTTTCACTTTGTTCAGCTGTTTCTTGATAGGGAGGTGGTGTGTTCGCTCCATTTTCTATATCATTAGAATTTGAAGTGCTTTGCTGAGCACCGCCTTGACTTTGTTGAGACTCTTCTGGCTGTTGAGGATTAAATGCAGGGGGAGTGGATTCTGGTTCCTCTTCCCAAAATTTCTTGTCATCGGAGTGTGGTGCATGCACCGTTGGCATTCCGCAAACGGGGCAAATGATGTCGTCGGTTGCTATTTTAGCACCACAGTGGCTACAAAATTCGCTCATTGGTTTATCACTTTAGAAACATAGTCAACTATGAAGTCGGCCGTACCTTTATCGCCTAAGATGCTTGAGTTGACGCATAAATCGTAGGTCTCTGCATCACCCCATTTCTTGTCGGTATAGAAATTATAGTAGCTTGCACGCATTTTGTTGGTTTTTTCTGCGCGCGCCATTGCTTCTTTTTTGTTTTTACAATCACCTCGTGATATGATTCT
>JAGHUM010000008.1 GCA_018064855.1 Candidatus Physcocola equi | reverse complement strand
GCTTCAATCATTGTGTATTCATCAAACTCGTTGAGTTTGGACTGGACTTTGTCCCTCACTATCGGCATGATGCCGGTGATATACGCCAAAGCAATAGCAGGGCGGAGCGTGGTGTTTTTGAACAAACCATTAAGAAAACTCAAATAAGTTTGGAAGAGTGACGCAGGAACCTGCTCACGCACTAAGACGTCGTATTCGTCGATAATGATGACGAATTTTTCGCCGGTGGCTTCATACACACGGGATATGCATTTAACGATGTTGTCGGTATCTTTGAAGGTTATTGTGGCGAATTGCTTTACAAATTCCTCTCTTACAGTCTCGTCAATTTCTTCTATCAACAAGTCTTTTGAAACTGCAGATTGGTATAAACCATTCAAATCGAGTTTGATGACATTGAATTTGTTGAGGTATTTATCATAGTCTGTCACCTGTCCGATTTTCATTTTTGAGAAAGTCTCGCGTGTGTCGCAGCCTTTTGAGTAGTAGGCGGAAAGCAGGTTGCCCACCATGCTCTTTCCGAAACGGCGTGGGCGGGACATGCAGACAAAATTCGATTGTCCGCATACCAGTTTGTTCGTCTCTGTGATAATAAGGGTTTTGTCAACATAGATTTGATTGTTCAACCCCATTTGAAACGCATCTGCGTTTGGATTCAGATATAGGCCCATACACTGCTCAGTTTTTTTTGCAAAAATAAACTTTTTTACACGAATTGACATGAATTGGACACCAATTATTCAAAATTGAAGGAACGTTAATTGCCGTTAATCTTTCATTAATCTTCTTTGAAATTTATTGTTCTTTGCCAACGAATTTATACTAATTTTCACTAAAAACTATGCAATGGACTATTTTTACTAAAAACGCCGTTGGCGTTACGAATTAATACGAATTCAGGATTGGGGAACAGCATATAATTATAAAAAATTCGGTGGTATAAGCAAAAGATTTTTATTTTTAACACGAATTGCCATGACAATAGTTCGTTAAAAATTCAATACAATTAAGCGGCTTTAGCCGTGAATAAATACTTGCTCGAAACATTTGCTTAAATTTGCTCCGCAATCGAGTGCTTCCTTGCACTTGCTTGTTGAAGGCATTTTTATATTGGCAGTGAACATCAGAGTTGCCTATAAACATAGAAACGGCAATAAATACAATTTATTGCCGTTTCTATACACTTTGATTAAGTTATGATTTTAGTAGTTCACTTGTCTTAGCCCAATAGAAGAAAGCTTCTGGATTTGTAGTCCTCAATCTGTTTAGACGAGTGTGTAATGGATTTTCAATAACCAGATTTGTTAAATCAGCAGGATTGCCGCTATAATGTTGGATGTCCTGTTTTCTATATTGCAGACAAGTCGCAATATAGACAGCTTTTGACGAATCAGTGATAGCATCCTCGATGAAGTACTTCTGCTTGTACATAAAGTTACCGATGCTTTTTATCCCCTTCTGTAAAAGGTCAAACTTCTCTTTGTCCACCAATCCTCTTGTCGAGATATTCATTGCGGTAGTACGGATATCGTTGTAAATAACATCAAGGTCATCTGTAGGAAGGTTTCTATAACCTAATTCCACAGGTGCTATTTTTGAGAATGCAACCATGGTAACATCCAAGTTATCAATTCTATCGAACAACCTACCTACATCATAAAGTTGTTTTATGATTTCAAGAGTAGCAAGTCTATCCTTCTTGTAATATGGGATGCCAGTTGTCTCAGGAGCAAATATCATTGATGTTTTTTGCCACTAAAGTTTGAGACCTCGCCTTTGAGCATATCTAATGAGGCGAGTTTGGTTGATATTATACAACAGCTTTGCATTATCCCACATCCTACTAGATTCAGTTCCATGCAGATAATCAAAACAGGGATCCTTTTCTATGTCAACAAGAACCTTTTCAAGTGTTGGAACTACAATACCATCCAATTTTTCTGTTGGGGCTTCTGTCACCAGAGGTTTTACTATAATACACTGATCCTTCAGATTGACATACATGTATATAAAGTCTGCTGTTGGATTATTCCACACTACATACCCTTCACCTCTAAGATAGTCAAATACACTATCGACTGCATAACGCTCAGTTTCAATATATGTGGTATTGTTTTCTGACAAATGATGCTGAAGAGAAGAGAGACTTCTTCCATTGTATATACAGAATGTTGCAAATGGGAATTTTTGCTTAAGTTTCTGGCTTACTTCTCTTTCTTTATCCTCCAATACTGCATGGAATGTAGATTTACCTGCAGTGGAAAGTGCGTACTTTCCTCTCGACACTCTGCACAACTCTCCAGCTTCAACCATCTGGGTAAGCATACACGTCATTGTATTCGGTGTTGCCTGTCCGTTATCTTTCAGCCACTCCCACAACTCCTGCTTTCCAAACGTATCATGACTGGATGCAAATTTTCGTATGAGATCCTTACAAGTATTCATGAGCATCAAACCAATTATTGATGCAAAGATAATATAATTTCGGCAATAACTTCAAATTATTGCCGAGATTATATTATAATCATAACTGAAATGAACTTTAACATCATATATATTTCTTGGGAATTATATACAAATTGGCACTAGTATTTTTCGCCAACGAATTTATACTAATTTTCACTAAAGCTATGCAATGGACTATTTTCACTAAAAACGCCTCTGGCGTTACGAATTAATACGAATTCAGAATTGGAACCAGCATTTAATTAGTAGTAATTAGAAATGCCATAGGCATTCTTTGTATAAATCTGCAACCATCCAATAAATTTGAATTATTCGTAGAAATTCGTTGGCAAAAAAAGGGAATTATATACAAATTGGCACTAGTATTTTTTGCCAACGAATTTATGCTAATTTTCACTAAATTAATGCGTTGAACTATATTATTACTAACAACGCCGTTGGCGTTACGAATTAATACGAATTCAGAATTGGGGAGCAGCATTTAATTCCGTTTTCTTAGTTCTTGAAACAAAAAAGCACCATGCCATTGAAGGCCTGGTGCTTTTTATATTGATTATCGTGTAATTCCTTACTTCAAGATGGTGCAACCTGGGTTAGGCTGCAACTGCTTGAAGAAATCGTTGCCCTTGTCATCGACGAGGATGAATGCAGGGAAGTTTTCAACCTGGATTTTCCAGATGGCTTCCATGCCCAATTCAGGATATTCCACGCATTCGATGCTCTTGATGTTGTTTTGAGCCAAGATGGCAGCAGGGCCACCGATAGAGCCAAGGTAGAAACCTCCGTGATCCTTACAAGCGTTGGTGACGTCGATAGAACGGTTACCCTTTGCCAACATGATCATAGAGCCACCATTGTCTTGGAACTCATAAACGTATGGGTCCATACGTCCGGCAGTAGTTGGGCCCATAGAACCACAAGCCATGCCGGCAGGAGTCTTGGCAGGACCAGCATAGTAGATAGGGTGATCTTTCAAATACTGAGGCATACCTTCGCCAGCATCCAAACGAGCCTTGATCTTGGCGTGGGCGATGTCGCGACCTACGATGATAGTACCGTTCAAGCTCAAACGAGTACCGATTGGGTACTTTGTCAAGATTTTGCAAACATCGGCCATAGGCTGGTTCAAATCGATCTTAACAGCATCGCCTTCACCAGCGTTGCGGAGTTCTTCCGGAATGAGTTCGTATGGTTTGTCGTCCATCTTTTCAATCCAGATACCGTCTTTATTGATCTTCGCTTTGATGTTACGGTCGGCAGAGCAAGAAACGCCGAGACCGATAGGACAAGAAGCGCCGTGACGAGGCAAACGAACGACACGAACATCGTGCGCCATATATTTACCACCGAACTGAGCACCCAAACCGATCTTGTAAGCCTCCTGAAGCAACTGTTCTTCAAGAGCGACATCGCGGAACGCGCGACCAGTCTCATCACCGGTTGTAGGGAGAGAATCGTAGTAGTGGGTAGAAGCGAGCTTGACAGTGAGCAGGTTCTTTTCAGCAGAAGTACCACCAATAACGATAGCGATGTGGTAAGGAGGACAAGCGGCAGTGCCGAGGCTCTTCATCTTTTCCACCAAGAATGGGATGAGAGTGCCAGGATTCTGGATACGCGCTTTGGTTTCCTGATACAAATAAGTCTTGTTGGCAGAGCCACCACCCTTAGTCACGCAAAGGAAACGGTATTCCATGCCTTGAGTCGCTTCGATGTCGATCTGTGCAGGGAGGTTACACTTTGTGTTGACCTCATTGTACATATCGAGCGGAGCATTCTGGCTGTAACGGAGATTTTCTTCGGTGTAGGTTTTGTAAACACCTTTTGCGATAGCCTCTTCATCTTCAAAGCCGGTCCAAACCTGCTGTCCTTTTTCACCGTGAACGATAGCAGTACCCGTATCCTGGCAAAGAGGCAACTTACCCTTGGCTGCTATTTCAGCATTGCGGAGGAATGTGAGCGCCACATACTTGTCGTTTGCCGAAGCTTCAGGGTCGCGAAGGATTTTAGCCACCTGTTCGTTGTGGGAACGACGGAGAAGGAAACTAACATCGCGGAAAGCGGCGTTGGTCATTTTAGTGAGGGCTTCAGGAGTCACTTTAAGGATGGGTTGACCTTCAAACTCGCTTACAGAAACGCCCTCTTTGGTCAAGAGATAGTATTCAGTGTCGTCCTTGCCCAACTGGAACATAGGAGCATACTTGAATTCTGGAATGTTTGCCATAATTGTTATTTTGTATTTTATATTATTGTTCTTCCGTGTATCAAGCCGGTAGCCTTGCACATCCGACGCGCAAGAGACCAACAGCAATCAAACATTGCCGACAGGCAAATATAACTATTTCTTACGAAGATATGTGGCAAAAGTGTAGTCAAAATCATTTTTTTCGTCTGCCTTGCCCTGTTCATGCTCACTGCACGTCCATTCGTTCCAGTCGATGGCCGGAATGTGAGCGTCGCCATCGACCACAGCATGCACATGGGTGATGTAGAGTTTTTCCGCTTTAGGCAGGAACTGACCATAAACCCGAGTGCCGCCCATGATGATGAGTTCTTCATCCGCCCCCAAACCAAGGCTTGCGATTTCCTCGACACTTCGGATGATCTCAACCCCGGGAGCATCTTCAGGCTTGAGCGTGCGACTAAGGACCACATTTCTGCGATTTGGAAGAGGACGACCGATGGAGTCGTAGGTGTTTTTCCCCATCAGCACCGTGTGTCCGGTTGTGATCTGCTTTAAATGTTTCATATCGGCGCCGATATGCCAAGGAAGCGAATTGTCTTTCCCAATAACGCCATTGGCGGAAAACGCCACAATCATTGATATAATCATAAAAAAATGGATTTCGATATTATGAAGACTTTACAGCCTTACTTCAAAAATCTGAAAAGGTCGTTGAGATTCGCATAAAGCGCCAGCATCAGCAAGAAGACCATTCCAATCGTTTGCGCACGGATCAGGAACTCCTGGCTTGGTTTCCGCCTTGTGACGATCTCAAACAGCACGAACAAGATGTGGCCTCCGTCCAGCCCCGGGATGGGCAGCAAATTCATCACCGCCAAGATGACAGAAAGGAAACCGGTCATATACCAGAACGTGTGCCAATCGAAACTCGACGGGTAGAGTTGAGCGATAGCACCGAATCCGCCCAAACTCTGCGCGCCCTCCGGTGTGAAAACATATTTCATGCTGTGGACATAACTGGTGAGTTTATGCACTGCGTTACCAATGCCAACAGGCACGCTCTCCAGCAGTCCATACCTCTCGCTTTCCAACTTATAGAGTTGAGCGACGCCTTTCATCATCACTCCCACCAGCCCCTGTTCGTTGGGGGTTATCTTCAAATTGAGAGTATCGTTTCCACGCGCCACGGTAAGCGTAACGGCGATGTTGGGATTGTTGTGGAAAGTGGTGCGCACCTCATCCATGAACATACGTTGCCCGTTGATGGCAACCACCTCGTCTTCCTTTTGAAGCAACGCTGCGGAAGCCGGAGAAGAAGGCATGACAGAATCCACCACAAAAGGGAAACGATAACTGGCAAAGCCTTTGTTTTCAGCGATCAGGTTCTGGGTGAATTTTTCCGGCATCTGAATGGTTTTTTCCACCCCGTTTCGCTGTACGGTCACGGTTTTAGCATCGAGCACTTTGGCAAAGGCATCCTCATCGAAACTCAGCAACTGCTGATCATCGGCACGCAGCAGAATGTCGCCGTCCTCAAAACCAGCCTGATGCGCCACCGGGCTGAACTGCATACCCGTCTTCACCTCGGAAATCGGCAAATAGGTCTTACCCCAAACATACGCCACGCCAGAATAGATGACAAAAGCCAACAGCACATTGAACAAGACACCGCCAAACATGACCAGCAGACGCTGCCATGCCGGATGGGTGCGGAACTCCCAAGGCTGAGGTTCCGACTTCATCTGGTCGGTATCGAGGCTTTCATCAATCATGCCGGCAATCTTCACATAGCCACCGAGCGGAAGCCATCCGATACCATATTCCGTATCTGAATTTTTCGGCTTGAACTTGAAAAGCGTGCGCCACGGATCGAAGAAAATGCGGAATTTCTCCACCCTGATCTTAAACAGACGTGCGAAAAGAAAATGTCCGAACTCATGCACAATCACAAGCAGAGACAAACTTAAAATCAACTGAAGAATAACGGTTAATGTACCCATCTAACTAAATGTAAGGAATGTTATTTAATCAAACTTTCCGCGATTTCGCGTGCTTCCCGGTTGGTGCAGATATAATCGTCGAGACAAGAAGGATGCGCGATGAAAGATGTCTTATTCATCGTTTCCTCCACGATTTCCGCCATACGCAGGAAACCGATTTTGCGGTCCAAAAAAGCAGAGATAGCCACCTCGTTGGCCGCATTCATGGCGCAAGGGAGATTTCCGCCCTTTTCCATCGCATCGTACGCCAACTGAAGCGAGAGAAAGACCTTCGTATCTGGCTTTTCAAAGATGAGATTAGGATATTTGGCGAAATCCAGACGAGGCAGATCGATCTGTATTCGTTCAGGATAAGTGAAAGCATAAAGAATAGGCAGGCGCATATCCGGCGCCCCCATTTGCGCAATAACAGCGCCATCTTGGAACTGGACAGCAGAGTGAACGACACTTTGAGGGTGAACAAGCACCTCTATCTGGTCGGCACGAACGCCGAAAAGCCACTTTGCCTCAATCACCTCATAGCCTTTGTTCATCAGGTTGGCAGAGGCGATAGTAATGCGTGCTCCCATGTCCCAGCTTGGATGTTTGAGCGCCATTTCAGGAGTAGCCGTAGCCAGGAACGCGCGATCCTTTCCACGGAAAGGTCCGCCCGAAGCCGTCAATAAAATTTTTTCCACCGGATTGCCGGCAGCCCCCCGCAAGCACTGGAAGATGGCAGAATGCTCTGAATCGACAGGCAAAAGCTTCGTATTGTATTTTTTGCAGAGGTCCATCACCATCTCACCAGCGACCACCAAAGTTTCTTTGTTGGCCAGTGCGATGGTTTTCCCCGCCTTAATCGCCGCTATGGTTGGAGCGAGACCGGCATAACCAATCAGGGCCGTCAGCACAATATCCACATCGGGAAGCACAGCCGCCTCGTTCACAGCCTCCACCCCACCCTTCACTTCAATAGGAAGATCGGCGAGAGCAGATTTCACCTCCAGATAATTATTATCGTTGGCCATCACCACCACCTGTGGACGGAACCGGCGCGCCTGTTCGATAAGAAGTTTCACATTGTTGTAGCCTGTAAGTACGACGCACTCAAACAAATCTGGTTTCTGTGCGATTATGTCTAAAGCCTGTGTGCCGATGGAGCCAGTTGAGCCCAACACAGCAATACGTTTCTTGCTCATCAAAATGTTTTTTAGGTAACCTCTATTAAGAAGAGGTATAAAGAAGCTGTATAAAATTTTGCGAACTGCTTCCAATTCACCAATCAATCAACAAATTTAATCATTTGAATTGTAAAGCCCGACAAAAACATCAAACTTTTTCTCAAACGACAGATAGCCTCTTATACTTTCAGGTGCCAGACAGGCTTAACGGGGCCGGCTTTTGCAGGGAAAATGGCAAACCTGATTTCACAAAAAAGCCCGATGCAGATTCGCACCGGGCTATAAAGATATTTATGTGATTCGGACTTTTTAAGCCAAATTGAGGTCGTAAGCAGTAGCAGGAGCAAGATATGCCATAGAAGCATAACCTTTCTTGCCGTCTTCAGTCTCCACCTGTGCCCAACCATTAGCCGAACTGATAACCTTAACGAGGGCGCAGTCCATGATAGAACCAATCACCGCACCAGTTTCAGGAGCATTGCGGAGATTAAGTGTGCCGCTCTTCATTGTAACCTGATAAGCATTCTTTGCAGGAGCGAGATAGCTGGAAGACACATAAGACATAGTGCCATGGTGACAAATCTTAGCCCAGCCGTTTGATGCGCTGACGACTTCAACGATAGAACCCTTTGCGAGTTTGCCAATAACATCACCGTTAGGAGCATTTCTTACATTCAAAGATGATTCAACAGTCTTTACTTCATAGACATTTTTTGCCATAATTAAAATTACTTTTAGGAGTTAATAAATATATTTTTCACAAGTCAATCATGTCCCGCGCACTTGCGCTGCATTGTTGTTTGTAGTTTCACAAAGATATGAAAAAATATTTTTGCAAAACAAAAAAGAAAAAAGCAAAAAAGTCGTTTTCTGCCGAACAACACATTTTTTCTTGGGGAAGATTTGGAAATTCGGAAAATATGCATTAATTTTGCATCGCAATCGGATAAAACAACGGTTGAATGGACGCGGGATGGAGCAGTTGGCAGCTCGTTGGGCTCATAACCCAAAGGTCACAAGTTCGAGTCTTGTTCCCGCAACTACTCAAAGCGAAAATGAAGTAATTCATTTTCGCTTTTTTTGGGTGTCTATATACAAGTTGGCTCTTTTTTTGCCAACGAATTTCTACGAATAATACAAATTTACTGGGGGGTGCAGATTTATACGAAGAATGCCTTCGGCATTTCGAATTAATGCTAATTTTGTATGCCGGAGGTGGGATTTCGCTGGGGATATTGGTTTTTTGCCAACGAATTTTTGCGAATTATTCAAATTTACTGGGGGGGTGCAGATTTATACGAAGAATGCCTTCGGCATTTCGAATTAATGCTAATTCAGAAAGATTTCATATATCAGTTTATTTTATCCATGAGTAATGACCAGCCTATGGAACTCTTATATAAAGAACTATCTTATGACGTAGTGGGTGCGGCTATGTCTGTTCATCGAGAACTCAAATGGGGATTTTTAGAAAAGGTGTATCAAGAAGCCTTCGCAATTGAACTAAAGATGCGGAATATACCTTTTGAGAGAGAAAAGAATTTAGAATTAACATATAAAGGGCAAAAGCTAAACAGCACCTACATTGCTGATTTTGTAATAGATAATAAGATAATTGTCGAACTGAAGGCCACAGATGGAATTACATCTTCGCATATATCACAAACGCTAAACTATCTAAACGCGACAGGACTCTCATTGGGAATAATAATCAACTTTGGAACGTCATCGCTTCAATACGAACGAGTCATTAACAACAAAAATGACAATCCGAATTCATAATAAGCATATTCGTTGGCTAAAACATGTCACAAAAAAGAAAGACACAATTGATTTTACCAACGATTATTTACGAATTTTACTAATATTTTGGTGTCTATATACAAGTTGGCACTTTTTTTGCCAACGAATTTCTACGAATAATACAAATTTATTGAATGGTTGCAGATTTATACTAAGAATGCCTATGGCATTTCTAATTACTACTAATTAAATGCTGGTTCCATTTCTGAATTCGTATTAATTCGTAACGCCAACGGCGTTATTAGTAATAATATAGTTCAACGCATTAATTTAGTGAAAATCAGCATAAATTCGTTGGCAAAAAAAGCTGTCACAATGGGCATCCATTGCTCCTTTCAGATTCCCTTCAAAAACATCCTGAAAAATCCACTTATAAAAATCTCCAACAAAAATTTAAACAACTTCTATATCAACATTCTAATTCTACTAAAACATGAATAAAAAACTTATTCCTGCAGTTTTATTTGCACTCGTGGCATTTACCTCTTGCGATAATTCCGCCACCAATGCCAATCAAGGCATCGCACCAACACCAAACTCAACAGTCAGCACAGAAGCCTCTGCGGCAACAACGGGCCCTGCAAAAGCGGTTTCGTTCAACATCACAGGTGGTATCAATCCTGAGACATGGAAAGGCGGAGAGACAGCCAGCATCACATTTGATGAATTTCCACAGAATGTAGAATCATTCAAACTCACACAGGAAACCTTAGGCAAGACACCAGAAGGGGCCGTTTTGCTGGAACTGATGGCATTTGAAATCTATTGCCACGACAAGGCTGCCGGCTTGGAATGTCTTCAACTTGCCAATGTGGCAAACAACGTGGACTGCGTAAACCGCATATTGAAAGACCGCTACGATCCTAAATACGGCGACTACTACACACCTCAGCTTGTTGCGTCTTACTTGGAAGGAGCCACACCTGAAAACGCATACAAAGCAAACAAACCATTCAAGATCAACATCAGAAGTCACGCCGCAAAGAAATATGAAGACAGCAACAGCCTGAAAGGCACCGTATTGTATCTTGAAGTATGCAGTCAAGGTTACGACACCAACTGGCGTGGCATAAGCGTAGTAAAACAAAAGGGTTCGCCATACTACAAAGTGGAAAACAACCCATCGACCTACACACAATGCAAGCCGGTCTCATTCAAGATCGACGACGAATATACCGACATCTGCAAGCAGTAAGCCGATTGTATCAGAAGCAAAACAATAAACGAGGGGGTTCATAACATTGTTACGAACCCCCTCGTTGTTTAATGTATAAGAATACCGATAATGATTATCTAGGGCAAACGGCACGAATGTTTACGCCATGAAATCTTTCATCACTTTGAATACGAGGACGTTTTTTACCATTATTAACAACATCGGCACCAATACGCATAATTGATGCAGAATGTTCTGATCCATAAGCAAGGTTCTTTGTCCAGTAGTAACCAAATGCACCGATGTAAAGGTTAGTTCCAACTCCAGGAGCCAAGTGACCACCGGCAGGGAAGAAGATGGTATTACCATTAGGGCCAGTTGCCAATGCGCCTACATGCTCGCCATCGTTCACCCATTTCCAAGTGCATTCGTCAATCAACTCCTGGAAATCGTCTTCAGAAGGCATTCTCCAAGAACCTTGCATCTCTATACGTATTGGATCGTCGGACATCTGCAAAGTAGTCTTATTATCATATTCACAATACTTCGTATATTCAGAGGCATCTGCGTCATAAAAGCGGTAATTAAGTCTGGAGAACATAGATACGTCGTTTTTTGGTTCCAATTCACCCCAAGCATAATAGTCGCCATAGGCATATTGGTCCTCAACGCCAAGGTTGGAAGTAGCCCAAACGTTTCCACTTGTCAGGCCAAGGTCAACATGCTCAAACTCACCATACTTGAGAAGGTCTAAAGTGGCTGTGAAATCCTCCAATTCAGCGATTCTTTTATTTGCCTCTTCAAGATCCTTCTTTGCGGCAGCAGTGGCAGCCTGAGCAGCCTCCAAATCTTTCTTTGCAGTAGCAGTGGCAGCCTGAGCAGCCTCCAAATCTTTTTTTGTAGCAGCAGCCTCAGCCTGCGCTGTCTCTAAATCCTTCTTTGCGGCAGCAGCCTCAGCCTGCGCTGTCTCCAATTCCTTCTTTGCGGTAGCAGCCTCAGCCTGCGCTGTCTCCAAATCCTTTTTAGCGGTAGCAGTGGCAGCCTGGGCAGCCTCCAGTTCTTTCTTAGTTGTATAAACCTCTTTCTGAGCAGCCTCCAACTCTTTCTTTGCAGTGTTAATGGTAGCTTGAGCAGCCTCCAACTCTTTCTGAGCAGAAGCATTGGCAGCCTGAGCGGCCTCAGCTGTTTTTTCTGCATCAGCCACCTTTTTCTGAGCAGCCTCCAAATCATTCTTTGCTGCAGAAGCCTCGGCTTGAACATTTTCCAATTCTTTCTTTGCTGCTGCGAGTTCTGTCTGAGCGGCCTCAGCAACCTTTTCCGCGCCTTTAACCTTCAGCATAGCTTCCAAGATGGCATCTTCAGCTTCATCTAATTTTTGTTTAGCCTCTTCAGCCTCTTTTTGAGCCTCAGCCGCTTTATTCTGAGCGGCTTCCAATGCTTCCTGCAAAGGATTTACAGGAGTGTCTATCTTATCTGCCTCCCCAAAAGTAATCTCATTTACAGACTCAACGTCGTACTTTGTTACTGTACCATCTTTTTCCTCCACATTCATGACAGTAATTGCACTCGCGGTAAACATCAAAGAAACCGCAGTTGCTACTGATAAAAATAACTTTCTCATATAATCGTGTGTATTGTTTATTTTTTTATGACTTTAATTGAAGTGTTTCCTGACTTAAGCACATAAATACCATTTTGCTGAGGGAGTGTAAAACGAACAGCGCCATCTTCTCCAGCCTTAGATTCAGCCCAAAGAACACCATTCGCAGCATACAAAGCAACGGTTAAACCTGCATTGACATTACGGATTTCCAATTGGTCGCCATCTAACGCAACAATTTGGATTGCATTGAGATGTTGATCAGCATCGGTTGGGTGTTCTGAAAAGTGAAAGTTTTTTACACCTGCAATGGTGTAAGAGGTTGTTTCACTACCATTCACCACAAGTTCCATTCCTGCGAAAGTGACAACAGGTTTGTCCGCCAACAAAAATTCATACTTCTCTCCAGCCAACAGTTCCACCGTCAAATGCGTTGATGCCGCATAAAGGCCAGCGGAGAAGCACAATAAACTAGCAGTTAGAATTTGTTTTAGTTTCATAAATATATAATTGTGATAATATCAGCACCAGAAATCAACAAAAAAAGCGGTTGCGTAAAGAACATCAGTTCCTTACGCAACCGCAGAGAAAACACCGATTCGGAATCCGAATCGGCCAAATTATTTAGACAAATAATGCTTGCTTGCTTGCTTGCTTGCTTGCTTGCTTGCTTGCTTGCTTTAATCATTTTGTGTGGATTTTGCAAATTTTTCAGAATAAAAATCAATCAAATGACATATTTTCAATATGCAAAATTACTAAAATTTTCCAACACAAAAAAAATAATGGGGAATTATATACCAATTGGCACTTGAGCGCAAGCCGATTAGAAAGGCTTGAAGCCCATGATTTCTCTAACTTCGCGAACGGTTTTGCGTGCGCTTTCACGAGCGAGTTCCGCACCGATGGTAACAGCCTTGTGAAGGATTTCAGGCTTGCTCTGAATTTCGAGAATACGTTCACGAATAGGCAAGGTAGTCTTTACGATGTCGGCAGCCAACTGCTTTTTCAAATCTCCATAGCGGATTTCGCAGTTGTTCCATTTCTCATCGAAATACTCCACAACGTCTGGAGTGGAAACCACACGGAGGAATGTGAAGAGGTTTTCGATATAATCAGGCTTAACCGAGTTCATTTCTTTTGGTCCTTCATCAGTAAGGGCGCGCATCACCTTTTTGGTGATAGTCTTTTCATCGTCGCTGAGGAAGATGCAGTTGCCTTCACTCTTGCCCATCTTACCAGAGCCGTCAAGACCCGGGATTTTAATCATTTCCGTACCATCGCTGTAAGCAACAGGTTCGTTGAAATATTCCACGCCATAGAAGTTGTTGAAACGGCGTGCATAGCGGCGTGTCATTTCCAAGTGCTGTTCCTGGTCTTTGCCCACAGGCACTTCGTTTGCATTGTGGATGAGGATGTCGCTCGCCATGAGTACAGGATATGTAAGCAAGCCCGCATTGACATTTTCGGGTTGCTTGCGCGCTTTATCCTTGAACGAAGCAGTCTTTTCCAACTCGCCAAGATAAGCGTGCATATTGAGCATCAAATAGAGTTCGATAACCTCTGGCACATCACTCTGCACAAAGATGGATGATTTTTCGGGATCGAGACCGGCCGCCAAAAAATCGGTGAGCACGTTTTGCACGTTAGGATGCAACTCTGCAGGATTTGGATGAGTGGTGAGTGCGTGCAAGTCTGCAATAAAGAAGAAACAACGGTTGTCCGCATTGTTTTGCATACGAATGAAATTGCGCAAAGCGCCGAAATAGTTTCCCAAGTGAAGCTTTCCGGTGGAACGGATTCCGCTGACTATAGTTTTCATATCTAAATTTATTTCAAAAACGTTAATTCAGTTTGCAAAGGTAAAGAAAGTTAGTCACAAAGACAAACAAAAAAACAAGCATCAACAAATCAACCGCTCTCATGAGAATTTGGGTAATTCCTAGAAATTCGTTGGCAAAACGAACGAGATTCCGCCAAGAAATAAATTATTGTTCGGCGGAATGTGGCAAAAATAACGAGATTCCGCCAAGAAATAAATTATGGTGTCTATTTACAAGTTGGCACTTTTTTTTGCCAACGAATTTCTACGAATAATTCAAATTTATTGGATGGTTGCAGATTTATACTAAGAATGCCTGTGGCATTTCTAATTACTACTAATTAAATGCTGGGTCCAATTCTGAATTCGTATTAATTCGTAACGCCAATGGCGTTTTTAGTAAAAATAGTCCATTGCCTAGTTATAGAATAAATTACTATAAATTCGTTGGCAAAACGAACGAGATTCCGCCAAGAAATAAATTATTATTCGGCGGAATGTGGCAAAAATAGCGAGATTCCGCCAAGAAATAAATTA
>JAGHUM010000009.1 GCA_018064855.1 Candidatus Physcocola equi | reverse complement strand
CCACAGGCATTCTTAGTATAAATCTGTAACACCCCAGTAAATTTGTATAATTCGTAAAAATTCGTTGGCAAAAAAAAGTGCCAACTTGTATATAGACACCTTTATTTAAACAAAAAAATATTCAACTTTGGCACTTAATCAAATGCCAAAGTTGAATACCATAAAGACAAAACCGCAAATTGTTATTCCACCGCCACCTTCTTTCCGTTGACAATGTAGATGCCTGGATTGAGATGACGCATAAACACCTCTCCCACCTTCATCTTATTCATATAAAGAATCCTTCCGTTTGCCGATGCAACATAAACCGGCGTGTCGGTCATCGCCTCAACCGTGAGAAGGCCCCTTTCTGTGCTTATCCAAAGCATCGGCTGGTCGTCGCTGGCAACCAGCTCCACATAGTCTTTCCCTGCAACCAGCAATCCTTTCGCAAAAATGCTGTTATAGTCGTCCGCCAAATACCAATAGATAGAATCTGTTTCCGCCTTGAACGTGAATTGCAACTGCTTATCGTCATCTTGATCGACACATACATCCTCATCATAGAAGGGATAAACCTCAAATCCTTTTTCTTCTATATATTCCGGGAAGGAATCAATATTGTTTACAGCAAAGAAAAGACTGAAAAACGGCCAACTTCCGTTATTATGAATATTAGCTGTCACGCTGATTTCATCGCCGATTGATTCAAAACCAGAGAAAGAAAGCGAGGCATCTATATCGTAGTTGTACATTGTTCTTTCACGATTACCTTGAGCAATCACATTGTTATCTACGTCGGTTATCCAATAGTATATGAGGTTGTTTTCCGAATCGGTATAGTCTATACTGATTTCTTTTTTACCATTTGGATCAATTTTTACATTGAAGACTTTCGCAGGATTATCAATAATGGCTGTCAGGTTTTTAGTGTCCGAGCAATAGATACGGATCTCATCATTATAGACAAAGTTACCTTTGTTTCTCAGATCCACCTTGATTCTTAAATTATCATTGAAATTAGAGAAGAAATCAAAAGAGACATTTGCCGACAGCACATACTCCATAGTATCCTTGAGAATAAAACCCTTTGCAATTGCAGCCTTGGAATAACCTGTCATCCAATAATACAGCGTATCTCCGGATAGCGATGGCACCGCAAATGGAATTTTGCTGTCTTCTCCAGGTTCAATGGTTGCAGTCGTCTTAAAGGCATATTGGGAAGGCATCGTGTTGGTGTTGCTGGTGGAAATGTAAATACTATTGTAGTATTCCTGGTCGCCAGCATTTTTCAATGAGATATTTCCCTTGACCTCCTTCATAGATTTCTTATAGTTTGAGAAGGCAACTTCCCCGCTGAGTTCCGTTCCCCTTGAATTCGTCTTCAGACCTTCTTCATTGTAGGTGAGTTCCAGGTAATTGAGAGACGAACCTGGCGAAACATGATAAGTAGCGCCACCATCAGCGCTCTCCAGTTGGACTATCTTATAGGTGTTTCCTTTCTTAAGTTTTGTCATGTCGATTTCCGCAATGGTTCCAGATTCAACATTTAACGGCAAGAAAGCAGTGACAGGGACAATCTCTCCATTATCTGCAACGTAACCTCCCGCCACAGTAATATCTTTGGCGTCGTCGAGGCTTGCAATGTAATTAACCAATGTAATATAAGACTTCTTGACATTTGACGCATACGAATATCCGCAAAAAGTCAAAACGACTTTACCATTTAAAGGAGATGCCGACACAGGGTCGCTTATTCCATTGTCTGGCTGCAAGCCCACTATAGCTGCATTGCTTCCGGAATAACCGTCGCTTGTCGTACTTGCACCCTCTCCGTCGTTGTTTTCCGGACAAAGCAAGGTCATATCGTAATAGCCGTCATAACTGCCATTCCAGCCCCAGTTTACGTGGAAAAGACCTTCTTTGTTGACTCCGTCTATCACAAAGGCATGTCCGCCACCAGACGACGAGCCCCTCATGCAGACAGGTCGTTTTGCCTTTAATTCTCTAACTATCATATCATTCCATTCACCAATAGTCATCAAAGTACGATAATAATAGCGAATAAGGTCAGCATCGTAGCCAAAATAGTTCACCAATGGTTCTGGCCCCAAAGATGCAGATGATTGTTTTTGGGTATAGTCCATCTTATATGCGGCTCCCACATATTGCATCAACTTCGCCACAGCGTCAGCCTGTGCGGTGGTATAACCATTTTTTGGATAATTATCCACTATTTTCTCCCATTCAAATATTTCTCCCGAGCCAAGGAACGACACGTTGATCGATTCGGATTGGGTAGTATAAGAAGGAATTACCTTTATCGTTTTGCGAGGATAATTGTAATACTTCATCACTTGTGCGACTGCTGTCGCCACACATCCTGTAACACTTCTCTCTCCTTTGCTCAACGGACATTTACTGTTGTATGGCGCTCTTTGTCCCCACTTGATGTTTCCCAACAACGGCTCAATCTCTATTCCGATAATGCGCGACGCTTTAAGTTCCCTCCGACTATCCAGGCGGTTGACTTCGGCATTTTTCAATTCAACGTTCTTGCAATATGTCTGCAACAAAAACTGAAGCGGAAATGGCATCGACGTCTTACTCTGATACTCCTCATCTTGGTCGAATGCCAACACTGCCTGTTGCTGGTCATTGGCCGACACAATCGCATAACCGCTCGCTTGACCTTTGAAAATGTAATATAGCGTATCATTGCCAAATGTCTCCACATCTGCAAGTTGAACGCTAACAGACTGTTTGAGCACACGCGCCGCACATTGGCGAGCCTCACTCTCCGATCTTATTGCAGCACTTACTGTCGAGGTTGCTATAAGCACACCAAAAAAGGCAGATGATACTTTTCTCATAGGTAATCTGATATGTTTTAGATGACTTTTCTGTTATTTTTTTGCAAAAATAAAGATAATAATTAGAAGTTGTTTGAATTTTTGCGCGACTTGTTCTTCTTGCTTTTCATGAAAAAGCAATATATCATGCATTGTTCAAAAAAAAAAGAGCCAAAAATTTGGAAGTATATATATATATATATATATTCGCTCATTATTTCTTTGGAAATATATTGTATATCTACATATAAACCACTAATCATCAACACTTTGAAAATAACATCTCATAATAATTAATATATGAAAAGTTTAAAATTATTCCTTTTAGGTTTGGTGGGGGTGCTATTGTGCATTACCGCATGTTCAAAAGACGATGACGACAAGAGTTCTGCAAAAGAGATTAAGTCATTCCAGATCATCAGTCTCAATCCGGTTGTCAATGGTAGTATTGACGAAAAAGCAAAAACCATTTCAGTAACAGTGCCTTATGGCTCGGATGTTAAGGCAATGAAGACCAAGATAATCGTTTCAGACAAAGCAACAGTTAACCCTGCTTCTGAAACAGTATGCGATTTCACCAATGCTTATCCATTCGTTGTTACTGCTGAAGATGGAACTACAGCCACTTACGTTGTTACTGTCAGAACATCTACCAATGGCGGTGAAGGCGGTGAAGGCGGCAACGAGCAGCAGAAAGTGCTGAATGGCACCATGAGTGAAAACACAACCTTGAAAGACCTCGGTTTGCCTATCGATTATGTTATCGACGGTCCATTCGTCATTGATGGCAATGCATGTTTGACCATTGAGGCTGGTGTGACTATTGCATTCACCGGTGAAGGTAGTTATATCTGGGTTGGCGAAAATGCAGGTTTGAAAGTTCTTGGTGAAAAGGAAAAACCAGTTATGTTCACAGGCCCAATCAACAACAAGAACAAAGGCTCGTGGGGCTATATTGAGTTCACTTCAAAACGCAATGACAACCAATTGAAGAATGTGATTTTCGAAAATGGTGGTTCTCGCGATGCTGTAATCTATTTGACTAATGCTAAGGTCGCAATAGATAGTTGTACGATTGACGGATCGCTTGGTAATGGTATATATGCTTACTCTTCAGAAATCAGCAGCTTCACCGGCAATACCATCAAGAATTGCGATGGTGCTCCTGTAGAATCAAATAATTTGGAGGCTTACCAGAATGTGAAAGAAGGTAACGTTTATAGCAACAACAATGAAAATGTGTTGAAATTGACGAACCGAGTTGCCATTGCTGACATGAAAAATAAAAAGGCAGTCCTTAAGCATCAGGGAATTCCATATCTCCTGGAAAGTCCTATTGACGTTGATAATGCGTCAGAACTCACAATTGAGCCAGGTGTTACCATTCAGATGGCCGCTGACGCATTTATTGAAGCAACAGGGGCTTCTTCTATTATTATGGAAGGCACTGCAGAAAAGCCAATCAACATCACTTCTAATTCTGAGAAAGTATATAACAGAGGTATTTGGGTGCAGGACAAATGCATTGCATCAATCAAGAATGTAAACATCTCTATGACTTACGACAATCAAGCCATCTACATTTCTGATGACTATACAGATGTCATTTTGGAGAATGTCAACATCAGCAAATGCAGAAACTATGGTGTTTACTTCAACAATGAGACTAACTCACACATGAAATTCTCTCAGAAAAATGTAACATTCAGCGATTGTGCTGATGGTAACATCTACCACAACAACAAAGGTGAAGCAGTCAGCGAATTCGCCACTTCTTATCCTATCGTTGAACAAGACGCAGAATAAGAGAATATCAATCTCACTTAAACGGAAGGCTGCCCGCATGGGGCAGCCTTTTTTGTTGGGGAATATTGAGAAGCTGTTTAGATTTTTGCGAACTTCTTCTGATGTTCTTTTCAATTCACCTCAATAAATAAGTCATATATGTCGGAAGTGTAAGCACACCGTTTTCCCGACCGACATTGTAATCACCTAATTTGATCGCATCGGAAACGTGGTATTTTTCCGGATGTTTGAGTATAGTTTTTGCTGCCTTTATATTGCCAGAATTGGCTTTTACCTCCACCAAAGTGCATTTGCCCTTATATTTAATGACGAAATCAACTTCCAATCCACTGTCTTTATGGAAGTAATAAAGTTTTCTACCCATCTTGCTGAAAATATCCGCCACAAGGTTCTCAAAAATAGCCCCCTTATATCCATACAGGTTTCCTTGCAACACATCGGCATAAGCATCGTCTTCCAGCATTGAGATAAACAAACCACTATCAATCATATAAACCTTAAAGACGTCATCAATGGCATTGCCTGCCAGAGGCAATTCGGTTGTATTCAAATTATAGCATCTGACGGTTATTCCAGCATCTTCAATCCATTGTATGCTTCCTAAAAACCTGGATGCGGTGCCACCTTTTTTTAATACCGAATACTGGAATTTTTTGTTTTCTTTACTTAGTTGTTTTGGTATTGATTCAAAACACTGCCTTATGCAAGATTTGTCTTCTCTCGACGCATATTTAACCATATCATCTTTGTAAGCACTCACTATGTTCTGCTGCACTATCTGAACACGACGGAAATCATGGGAAGACACAAAAGTATTAACAGCATTCGGCATGCCACCCACCACAACATATTGCAACAACAGGCTACGCAGTGTAGAATGAACACTTGCATTTACAGGAGTCTCTTCATTAAAACATTTCTCCACATAGTCGGTTACAGATTTATTCACGCCATTTGCCCATAAAAATTCTTCAAAATCCAAAGGATACATCTGAATTGTGGTTTCATAACCAACTGGTATTGAAACCGGATCATCGCCATAGCCTTTAACGCCCAACAACGATCCTGTGCATATTACGTCATATCGTCCGTCTATCTTAAAGAATTTCAACGATGTTCTCGCATTTCCACATTCTTGCAACTCATCTAATATGATGCAGGTTTCGTATGGCACAAAACGAGCCTTCGTCAATAAAATCGAAGACAGATTCATCACAATGGTATCCACATCTAAAGATCCCTCAAACGCAGAAATAAAATTTCTATTCTCAAAAAAATTGATATAGACTACATTTTTATAGTATTTATTGGCAAATTGCAAGACTGAAAATGTCTTTCCACACTGACGACATCCCTTTATAATAACCGGCGTTTTCTCTTCTGAGTTTTTCCAATCAAGCAATACTGACTCTATTTTTCTATGTAACATACTATTAACAACTGTTTAGGAAGTTTTTTCAACGCAAATATACAACTTTTTCAAGGGACTTTTCACAAAAAGTCACAACTTTTTCATAAAGTTCTTTGGCCAACGAATTATTACTAATCTGCGCGAAACTATTGTGTAGATCATGATTTTTGTATTTAGACGCCTAAATTCATTTTAGCATCCTGTAAAT
The DNA here is from genome assembly GCA_018064855.1 of Candidatus Physcocola equi. Classification (GTDB taxonomy): domain Bacteria; phylum Bacteroidota; class Bacteroidia; order Bacteroidales; family Paludibacteraceae; genus Physcocola; species Physcocola equi. Next base: position 23,292 of record JAGHUM010000009.1, on the reverse strand, counting down.
CTTCTCAACCAACCTTCCAGTTTTTCGGTGACCACACGGATTTTGTTTTCACGCTTAACCCCCGCACCTGCGCCAAACAAAGGCATTGGTGGTAGAATATTTGTTAGTGACATACCGTTGGTTTCCACAAAACCATTGGCTTCCGATATTTCCATCAGGCTGCGTGTCTTTTCAGGATTTAGTTTTTCTTCTTCAATGATAGAATTAAGTTCACGCTCTCGTTCTGCACGCACAAATTGTTCCCATTGTTCAGACACATCCATAGTTGTAGTATTGCCGTATGCAGGTACAGGGTCGGCAGCCATAGAAAAGTCCTCATCTATCATACTATAGTCCACAACTACCCCACAAGCACTTGGTGTCATACGTTCAATAAACCTTTCTATGAGTTCCTTTTTGTCGCGCATATCAGGGCTGGAAGATACAGCCTTGATAATCTTGACCATAATCTCCTTGTTCGAGCAGTTGCTATCGTGATATTCCTGCACCAATTGAAGGATATAGGTAATGTCTATTTCAACCTGTTTTACCAAATCCATCTCGAAGATGATGTCTTCATCGATAAGTTCGGCAGCGTGCTCCTCACCCTTATTCTTAACCATTTCATCGTGGTAGTCGATGTACTTACTGGTATAGTCCTGCATATCGGCCTCGTTGATGATCCTTTTCTCTTCATCAAATTCATCGAAGGCAGAAAGCAGGTTCTGCAACTTAAGGATACGGCTATAGAGTTTAACGAACTTCTTTTTCTGCTCTTCTGTCATGATGCCACCACCGGTGATAACATCAATAGGGAACTCTTGTAAGAGTGCATCCACATCTTCCTTATAGCCGTTAACATGCTTGCCCTTTTTGTCGTCGTAACCAAAATAGTAGTCGAAGAATGGTCGAAGCAATACGATGCCGCCAGCATCCTTGTCTCCAAACAGGCCTAACGCATCGTTGGTAGCCTGTTCAAGGTTTCGGAAGCATACGATATTACCGCAGTCTTTCACTGCGTTCAATATTCGGTTGGTTCGGCTATAGGCTTGCAGCAAGCCGTGCATTTTCAAGTTTTTGTCCACCCAAAGGGTGTTAAGCGTCTTGGCATCGAAACCGGTTAGGAACATACCCACCACAATAAGGATGTCAATCTGCTTGTTCTTCATTCGAAGCGAAACATCCTTGTAGTAGTTCTGGAACTTGTCGCCATCGGTGCTATAACTTGTGCCCCATTCGGCATTATAGTCTTGGATGGCAGCCTCTAAAGCATCGCGACTGCTTTTGTCTAGTTGTGCTGCACTTTCCGGATTCTCATCTTCAAGGAGTCCGTTCTCATCATCGTCAGGATTTGCAGCAAAGGTAAAGATGGTGGCAATCTTCAATTTCGGATTGCCAGGTTCTGCCATCTGTTTCTTAAACTCGTTGTAGTAGGCGATAGCCATCGGCACACTGTCAACGGCAAAGATGGAGTTGAAACCTCGTGTCACCTTGCGTTCACGCTGTTCGTTGACCTTTACCCTACCCTTTGCCTTGCTCATTTCCTCCACATTGGTGGTGATGCTGTAGTTGTAGGCATCGGCACCCTGCTTGGTCTTCTGGGCGAAGTGGTCGAGGATGTACTTGGTAACGATTTTTGTGCGTTTAGGCGAATGAAGGGCTTCTTCGGTGTCGATACCCCACACATCCTTGCTTTCCACATCGTCTTTCATGCGCATAGTGCGTTCGTAGTCCACTCGGAAGCGAAGCACATTCTTGTCGTTGATAGCGTTGATGATGGTGTAGGTGTGGAGTTTGTCGCCAAAAGCCTGCTCGGTAGTGAGCAACGCACTACCTGCATTTTTGGTGAAGATAGGAGTCCCGGTAAAACCGAAAATCATGTATTTCTTGAAACGCTTGTTGATGACCTCACGCATATCACCGAACTGACTTCGGTGGCACTCGTCGAAAATCAGCACCACATTCTTATCGAGCACATTGACGTTCTCCTCCTTCTTCTTGAGCAGGATGCTCAGTTTCTGAATGGTGGTGATGATGATGTTGCTGTTCGGATCATTCAACTGCCTTTGCAGAATCTTATAGTTGCTGTTGCCGTTGGCACAGTCCTTCTCAAAGTTGTCATATTCCTTCATGGTTTGGTAGTCCAAGTCCTTGCGGTCCACCACAAAAAGGACTTTCTCAATACCTTCCATCTTACTTGCGAGCTGTGCAGTCTTGAAGGAAGTCAAGGTCTTACCACTACCTGTGGTGTGCCAGATGTAACCACCGCCCTTTATAGTACCCTGCAACTTGTTCAACATAGCCACATTGATGCGTTGCAGAATCTTCTCTGTCGCAGCAATCTGATAAGGCCGCATCACCAAGAGTTGCTTGTCGGCATTGAACACGCAATACTTGGTAAGGATGTTCAAGATGGTATGTTTGGCAAAGAAAGTGCGGGTAAAATCGTCCAAATCCGGAAGGTTACGGCACTCCTGGTCGCTCCAATAGGACGTGAATTCAAAACTGTTGGCATCCGTCTTCTTGTGGCGTTGCTGTTGCTTTTTCAGTTCCTCCACATGGGCATAGCGGGTGGTATTGCTGTAGTATTTGGTATCGGTTCCGTTACTAATGACAAAGATCTGCACATAATCGTACAGACCTGTTCCACTCCAAAACGAATCGTTTTGGTATCTATTGATCTGATTGAACGCCTCCTTGATGTTTACACCTCTGCGCTTTAGTTCGATGTGTACCAATGGCAGACCATTGACCAGGAGGGTCACATCGTAGCGGTTGTTGTGCGCACCACCATCGGGAGTGTATTGGTTGATGACCTGAAGGATGTTGTTGTAAATACTCTTCTTGTCAATCAGGCGTATGTTTTTGGTCTCGCCATTGTCGAGTGTTATGTTGAGAATCTCATTGCGTTGAATGGTCTCAGTCTTGTCTGCAATACCCTTGCTGGAATCTGCGATCTGACCAAGCAATGTTTTCCATTCGTTATCGGACAATGTGATATTGTTGAGTTTTTGAAGGCACTCACGAAGGTTCTCCACCAATTGCTTGTCGGTGGTGAGGTCCTTCTTATATTCATAGCCTTGCTTTTGGAGTTGTTCAATCAGCGACTGTTCCAACTCGTTCTCGCTCTGGTAGCCTGTTCGGGTGCGTTCAGGGGCATCGTACTTGGCTACAACCGTTGAGTTTTCTAACTCGGCAATGATGTTATATTGGGTGCACATAGTCTAATTAGTTTTCAAAACAATCCAAGGACTTCTGTTATCTTTTGTTGCCTTTTCGATAAATCCATTTTTTCGAAGGAAAGACAAGTCAGTCTCAATTGTACGCTTGGTAACGCCCAAAGTTTTTGCGAAACTTCTGGCAGTCAGACTACCGTCTTTAATCAAGAGTTTTAGTATATTTTTTTGTCTTTCAATTAATTGACTACCGAAATCACTACCGAAATCACTACCGAAATCACTACCGAAATTTCGATTTACTTCTTTCTGTCTGAATATATTAATCACAAGACCTCCATCCCTTTCTTCGATTGTTGGTATCGGTAACCCTACTTTTCTAAATCCGTCAATCACCTTGCTAATGCCACGTCCCCATGCCTCAATAAACCCCGCCTTATTAAAAACATTAGCAATATTCATGTTACGCGGTTTAGAAGAATGCTTAGCCAACAAGGTCTCTATTGTATAGCCAACAGGCAATTGCCCTTCGTTCCACAATTCAATATGATCGGTATAGATATGCATAAGTATAGGATATCCTGGATATTGCTTGTGCACAATGGCATTATACAACAACTCACGCAAAGCATCTTCCGGAATCTCTAAAGTCTCAATTCTCTGCATACCTTCGTAATGAATAGGAGAATTCAAGTATTTAGATTTCAAAATATTAACGACCTTATCGGCCATTTGCAAAATGTTGCCTTCAATTTCATCTTGAAACATCAAATCAGTTTCATCAACCCCAAAACGACCTATTTTAAACTGAATGCCGGTAAAATAACGAAGCGGGTCTTTTGCAAAGAGTAAAATTGCCGCATTTTTCAATTTCCCATCTTCAGTAAGCAGGTGAAGATTTTCAAGGACTTGTTCAATATCTTCATCTTCTATTTCCTTAGGCAAACGCCCAGAAGCAATACCCCTTTTTATAAAATAAACAATTGCCTTAGGGTCAATACAATCTATAGTAGCCGTTTCGTGAGCAACATCGTCCCACTGCTTGCCCATTTTCTTCAATATGAACTGCTGAAGGGCAACACCTTTCAGTTCTTGCTTAGTGCTACCTGTACGGTAATGGTACTGACCTTTGTAGGAAATGGGGACATTGCTAGGTTCTGCAATAATCTCTATATATTGCCTACCATCCGACTCCAATAGATTTACATCAACAATAATTCCCAAAATATCACGAACTTTATTAGGAATATCTTCCAACAGTTTTTTTGCATCAGCAACACCGCAAATCTGTTTATCGTCAGTCACACCAATGTATATAATACCTCCCTGCGCATTGGCGAAACCACATATCCACTTTAGATATTCGTCTCTCCAACTTTCCTTATATTCTATATTTTGCGATTCGTTTTGCATGGCGGCATATTATTTGTAATTGTTGAGTTTCTTTATATTGGATACACTTAAAACGTTTAATTACAATACAAATATAATAAAATCCTCGAATATGATTGCGCTTTTGATTTCGGCGGGGAATTTATCTCCGCCTATGGTAAAGAGTCACCGCTATGTGGCTCACCCATCTTCAATCCACACAGCAGGGACTCTTTATCGCAAAGCCGGTGTGAAACACCAGCCAATTTATCATTAATCAAAAGGTATTTATCATCGTAGGCAATTCCTTGTTGATCACTTTTGCTGTGTGAGAATCTCAATATGGTGTCTCCAAGGAATTTTGTGGCAAGACGACGAATTGCTTATGTTAAAACTTCAACAATTGGTCACGATAGTGAGCATAGCGTGCTTTGCTAGCCTCTAATGCAGAGGTTAAATCTGTAATGGAAGATTCAAAGTTATTAAGAGATTCAACAATTTTATTCTGCTTATCTAAAGAAGGCAATTTTATTATAACCTTTTCTAAATCATCATTTTTAATATCAATAACCTTTGCGCCATAAGCATATTTAATTTTCTGTACTTCAAAAGCTTTTGATTTCAGAAAATAAGCAATAAAACGTGGATTTTCGTTATGCTTATATATTGAAGAATGGCCTCCTATCACAATAGTGTCAGAACCTTCCCAAACGACACATTTGCAGACATCCTCGATATTCTCACTTGTACATGCCAAAACAATATCACTAGTATCAACCTTCTTTAATTTTTTTGCCAATTCTTCTGATACAAATGATTTTGTCTTATCTGTGAACATTCCATAATGGGTGTATATCTGCCCATAGTGAATACATCCAATACCCTCTTCCGTAAAATCAGTTTTTTGAAGTCCATTCCCACGGACAAATGTACCTATTTCCCCCAGCGTCTTTGTCTCCCACTCTTCCCCTTCTTTCGGTGTCAGCAGTTCCTCACGATAGTATTCGTACTGTTTCTTTCGGAGTTCAATCAGTTGTTCCAACTGCTCCTGCTGCTCCACAAACTTGTCTAATATGCGGACTATCTCTTCTTGAATGGGGAGAGGGGGAAGGGGGATGATGATTTTAGCAACTATATCCTTAGACAATCTTGGAATACTGGCCTTTCTTACATTAGAATATAAAATAGTTTGCTTTGATTTTAAGATATAATAAAGAAATTTATCTTTAACCCCACAACAATCAAGGAAACATAAACAATCATCTGCTGACCAATAGTTTGTGTCACAAAAACCAACTTCACCTGCTGTTCCTGCTGAAATCAAATAAGTTGTACATGCAGATCTATTATAATCATCAAAATATCCCATAGGAGCCAAACTATTTTGAAAAACAGGATATTTACCGTTTGTCTTCAATTGAGATTTCACAACACGAACTCCTCTTTGAATAGTGCATACCTCACCCAACTTCTTCCACTCCACCCCATTGGGGCAAAGTTCCTTAATCAAATCATCAATCTTGCTCATAGTCCTTTTTCAGTTCTGGGTGTTGTAAATAGAAAATCTGTTTTTGTTTTTCAATTTCGGTGCGGAGCTGTTCCTCTGTAGGAAGATACAACTTGTATTTTGCAGCGAAAATTTGATCATTCCCATTTAAAATGGAATACTTCGCAATATCTTCATCTGTCTCTGAACACAAGACTATTCCTATGGTTGGGTTATCTCCTTCTGTTCGCTTCAGTTCATCATACATTCGCACATACATGTCCATCTGTCCCACATCTTGATGCGTTACTTTCCCGACTTTCAAATCAATGAGGACATAACATTTTAGGATCACATTATAGAATACCAAGTCTATGAAATAGTCTTCTGCCGATGTCCTTATGAGTTGCTGACGCTTCATGAACGCAAATCCCTGTCCCATCTCCATAATAAAATCACGCAAATGGGTAATTATAGCTGATTCTAACTGGTTTTCGGAATAAGTCTCGTCTTGTTTGAAACCGAGAAATTCCGCCACTACAGGGTTCTTTATGATTTCCAACTTATTGGTAGCAATCTCCTCGTCCTTCTCTATAGGCAGTTGAAGATGCCTTTCGTAATACTGTGTACTAATATTGCGGTCTAAAGTTCTTACGCTCCACATCTCCTTTGATGATGTTTCCAAATACCACCTTATAGCATTTTGATTCTCCAATCTAAGACACCGAAAGATGTGAGTCCACATAAGATTTGGAAATCGCGATTTCCAAATCTCATAATCAGGGATTGTAAGATAGAATTGACGAAAAGAACGAAGGTATCTTGCACCAAAACCGTTACCATAATCTTTTCGCAACTCAACGGCAATTTTATCTATCAATTGCTTCCCATACTCTGCCCTTGCGTCTCCTTTCTGCTCTTCTTCCACAATTCTTTTACCAATATTCCAATAGGTTTGAATCATCAGGAGGTTAACCGACGAATAAGCAGCCTGTCTGCCTTGTTCAATTATCGATTTTATGTCGTTGACGCAATTGTCAGTCTTCACTATATCAGCCATAGCACTACCGGTTAGAGTTCTGCAATAATCTTGTTGATTTCGTCGTTGAGTTTTACGGCTTTCGCCATCAGTTCGTTGATTTCGGCATTCACCTTAACGATGTCAATTTCTTCCTTAATGATTTCCTTCTCCACATACGAAGAAACACTGAGGTTGTAATCGTTCTTGGCAACATCGTCGCATGAAACCAACTTGGTAAAGTACTGTTCTTCCTTACGATCGGCAATAGCATTCACCACCGCATCCTGATGTTCAGGCATCATACGGTTCTTGTTGCCTTCCTTCTTGAAGAGGTTGCTGGCATCGAGGAACAGGATGTTGTTGTCCTTCTTCGCACTCTTCTTCAATACGATGATGCAAGTGGCAATACTTACACCGAAGAAAAGGTTTGCAGGCAACTGTATAATGGCATCCACATAGTTGTTATCTACGAGATATTTGCGAATCTGTTTTTCTGCGCCACTGCGATAAAGCACACCAGGAAACTCAACGATAGCAGCCGTACCTGTCTCTGCCAAATGGTAGAGCATGTGCATGGTGAACGCAAGGTCGGAGTTGCTTTTTGGAGCCAAGACACCTGCAGGAGCGTAGCGTTCATCGTTAATCAGGATGGTGTTGTCCTTACCATCCCAAGGCAATGAATACGGAGGATTTGAAACGATAGCATCAAACTGCATACCCAAGTGCTGCGGTTTGTGCAGGGTATCTTCCAACTGAATATCGAAATTGGCAAAATTGATGTTGTGCAAAAACATGTTTATTCTGCACAAGTTATAAGTGGTAGGATTGATTTCCTGACCATAGAAATGCAAGTCTTCCCTGTTGGGTGCCAACTTGGCCGCTTTCAACAAAAGTGAGCCAGAACCACAAGCCGGATCATAGAAGGTCTTGATGTTCTTCTGTCCAAGCATTACGATGCGTGCAAGAATTTCACTCACTTCTTGCGGAGTAAAGAACTCACCTCCACTCTTACCAGCACTGCTTGCATACATCTTCATCAAGAACTCGTATGCATCTCCAAAGGCATCGATGCTATGGTTTTCAAATGCAGAACCAAGATCAAGGTCACGAATAGCAACCAACACTTTTGCGATGAGCTCGTTTCGCTTGGAAACAGAGTTGCCCAACTGTGAGTTGTTTACTGCGAAATCTGAGAACAAACCACGAATAGCAAATTCTGAAGGTGTGCCCTGGGCGGATGTTTCGATGTAGGTAAAGACCTTGCTCAATGTCTCATTCAGATTTTCATCTTTTGCAGCCTTGTTGGCCACATTGATGAAGAGTTGGCTTGGCAAAATGTAGTAACCTTTTGCCTGCACCATCTGCGCCTTGATGGCATCGTCGGCTGCATCTGCATCGGAAATGGTGGCATAGTCGAAAGTGGTGTCACCACTTTCTCTCTGCAACTGGTTGATGTAGTTGCAAAGGTTCTCTGAAATGTATCTATAGAAAATCGTGCAAAGGATGTAGGACTTGAATTCCCAACCATCGATAGCCCCCCTTAAATCGTCAGCAATTTTCCAAATAGTTTTATGTAGTTCCTCACGCTGTAATTGCGCGTTCATATTTCCTGCCATAATTCATTTTTTGATAAACGGTGTGCCGTGCTTCCACATCAACACATAATTATGAATTGATGCGTTAATGCATACAAATATAATTAAAAATCAGCGAATAAGATTACAATCTTAAGAATATTTAAAAAGCCGCACCCCCTTGGGACACGGCTTTCTCTATACTTTATTATGTTATGGCTCTCAATCTACCGCCTCACAAATCAGTGTGGCAGCAGTGGTGCTTTTCACCACCACTCTGACGGTTTCGCCCACTTTGTGATTCCCACGCGGGAATACAGCCATCTTATTTTGCTGGGTGCGACCGCAAAGGTCATCTTTGGAACGCTTTGAGACACCTTCCACCAACACCTCAAACTCTTTACCCAAATCACGGGCGTTGCTCTCGGCAGAAAGTTGGCCCTGCAAAGCAATAATCTCGTTCAAGCGACGAATCTTCTCCTCTTCCGGCACATTATCCGGCAAGTGCTTTGAGGCATAAGTGCCCGGACGCTCACTGTATTTGAACATGAACGCACTGTCGAAAGCCGCCTCACGCATCAACTGAAGACTGAGCGCATGGTCTTCCAACGTCTCGCCACTGAATCCGCAGAAAATATCGGTAGAAATGCCGCAGCCAGGTATGATTCGGCGAATGGCGGCGATGCGGTCGAGATACCATTCACGCGTATATTTTCGATTCATCTGTTCCAGAATGCGGTTGCTGCCACTCTGCACAGCCAGATGGATGTGATTGCAGATATTCGGATATTTAGCGATGGTTTCCAGCGTTTCATCCGTCATATCCTTAGGATGACTTGATGTGAAACGAATACGCACACCAGGGAATGCCTCTGCCACGATGCCAAGCAATTTGGCAAAGTTGACCGTCTCACCACCTTCTGGCTGGAAATTATAGGAATTGACGTTCTGTCCCAACAAAGTGATCTCTTTATAGCCACGGTCTGCAAGGTCGCGCATCTCGCGCACAATGCTATCTACTGCACGACTGCGTTCGCGTCCGCGAGTGTAAGGCACAATGCAATAACTGCAGAAATTATTGCAACCACGCATGATACTCACAAAACCGGAAATCTGGGCACCGCCTATACGCACAGGCACAATGTCGCGGTACGTTTCGGTAGTGGACAATTCCACGTTGATTGCAGACTGACCGCTCTCCGCCAAGCCGACCAGATTAGGCAGGTCGAGATAGGAATCTGGTCCGGCCACCAAATCGACCAGTTTTTTCTCGATCAGTTCCTCCTTCACACGTTCTGCCATGCAACCCAGCAAACCGATGATCAAGTTCGGCTTCTTGCGTTTTTTCAGATTGAGTTGCGTCAACCGGTTAAGCACACGTTGTTCGGCATTGTCGCGCACAGAGCAGGTGTTCACCAAAATTGCGTCGGCGTCATCTTCGTTATCACACATAGTGTAGCCTACTGTTTCCATCACAGCAGCCACCACCTCGCTGTCTGCCACATTCATCTGGCAGCCATACGTTTCAATAAAGAGTTTTTTTGCTCCGTTCGCAGATTTTGAGTCTGTTCCCATCTTTTTTATATATAATTTTGGTAAAAATTTGTTTCAGTTTTTAGGCCAACTATCCTTTCACGTTGGTCAGGTCGGCTTTTTCCTTTTTTATTTTCCAAAGGCGGAAAATGTAGGTGAGATAATAGACACACAAGCCAAACGGACTAGCCACGAAAAGCACGAAGTAAAGATACCACTCAAAAGCTTTCAAGCGGCCTTCCCTTTCTTTGCTGCCCGGTCCGCCCTTCTTGCGAATCAATGGCGCCCAAATGCCGAATATCCGGTGACCGGTGCGTTCCATAAACACCAAAGCCGAACGATAGGGACTTCCACCTTTCGCCACCAAGCGCGGTTGCAGGTTATCCCAGTCGTCATTAGCGGAAACATCGGCTATGACTTCCCCGAATTTAGAGGCCCCCTGAATCTCCACATCGCTGACTCCGGCTGCCGGGAACAGTCCTTCCGCCGCTTTCCGGCCATAAATAAGCCATCTGACAATCGTCACCACACTGACCAGGTTGGGGTAACGGTCTTGCAAGACAATATGTCCGACAAAGTCTGCCCCCATGCTTTTTAGTTGGAGACGCACCTCCTTGAAAGTCATCGCCCACATATTCCGGCAGGCGTTGACAAACACCACTTTTTTGCCTTTCAAGAACGCACGCGCGCCCTCGTTCTGCAAGAAAGCCTCAATAGGCTGCGAAGGCGAAAGATACCAACTTTGTCCGGCAATCATCACTAAATCAGCATCGGCATCTGCCGAGAAGTCTATCGGTTTTATGGGCGCAGGCAAGAGCAATCGGCTTTCGGGGAATGCCTGGAAGAAAGTGGAGGCATTGCCCCATGGAAAAGGGAACGGCTCGAGTGGCTCTATTGGCACATAGCGCACAGCGTCGCCCCGTTGCTCCAACGGAGCGCACACGCGTTTCACCGCTTCCAGCGACTGTCCGCTCTGGGTATAATAAAAAACCGAAACTTTCATGCTCAATTTTCGTTGCGCTCCAAATACTTAGGCACTATGATGCGAGCCAGCACGAAACCAATGCCGGCGCCAATGCAGTCCGCGAAAAAGTCCATCCAGTCGCCAGAACGAGTGGTGGTGAGGTTGGCTTGCATAATCTCAATAAGGCCGCCATACAAGCAAGGCGCAACCAATCCCCAGAAACCGAGTTTCACGCTGTCGAAATCAGCACCCTCTTGCCAGAAATCTTTGCATACAACACCAGCAAGCACCACATACATCAATCCGTGGACAATCTTATCAAACCCATCAAACGGTGCAGGAGCTCCCGTAGCAGGCATCATGCACATATACATAATGGTGAGCGCAACACAAAGGCTCAAACCGTAATGTCTGAAAAAAGTCAACATATACCTCAATTGTTTGTTTTACAGAAAAAAAAATGTCGTTACACGAAAAATTTCTCAATCACATGGGCGATACCATCTTCGTCGTTGGAAAGTGTGACAAAATCAGCCTTGTCCAACACCTTTGGCTGTGCGTTGCTCATGGCAACACCAAGTCCGCTCCATTCTATCATCGAAATGTCGTTGTGTCCGTCTCCGCAAGCCACCACCTGGTCTTTGCTCATGCCCAGCATTTGAGTCAGGCGATCGAGCGATAAAGCCTTGTCGATTCCCTGCGGCACACATTCCAAAAAGAAAGGCTGGCTCTGGAACAAACCGATTCGGTCTCCAAACTCACCCAACGCCACTTCTTCCGCAACTGCGATCTTGCTTGGTTCGCCCACAATGAGGCATTTGGTTACGGGATAGCTCAATTCCTTCACAAAATTTTCCGAGCGTTTCACCTCCATGCTGTTGATTTTTGCCTCGATCAGCACCCATTCGTCGGCCGGGTTTTCTGTCAGCACACAGGTACCGTCTTCGGTGTAACTCATGATTTCCACGCCCTGACGTCTTGCCAAGTTGTAGAGCAATGGGATTTCCTCTTTCGGCAATATCTGCTGAAACAAGGTGGAATTGTCTTTGCAACTGATAATCTGACCTCCGTTGAACGGGAGCATATACCCACCATATCGCGAGAGTTCCAGTTCTTCCGCAACAGGACGAACGCCATAAGTGGGACGTCCGCTTGCCAATACTATTATCACGCCGTTTTCCTGCGCTTTCATCAATGCGGCTTTGGTCTTCGGAGTGATTTTCTTTTCACTATTGGTGAGCGTTCCATCAAGGTCGAGCACCAGCATCTTGTATTGTGACATATCTTTTTTTGACACTAAAAAAACGATTTGCAAATTTAATCTTTTTCAAACAATTATCCACCATCCTGCTTTCTTTGATTGCTCCGCAGGTTTGTTTTCAAGCGTCTTGTAAAAAACGATTCATCAATCGATATGACGACTTACATTTTTAAACAAAAAACGAATGTTTTATTATCAGATTGTAACTTGAATAAAGATTTTCATATATTCGAGAATAAAAATCTAATCTAATCGGTGTCATATTGCTAATTTTGTACAAGCAAAAACAAGTGATTGTTTATAGTTTCGATCGGAATTTAGTAGCTATTGATTTTTGAACATTGGTTTATTGAACATTGATTATTGAACATTGAATATAAAATTAAGAGCTTATGATTACAGATGATTTTAGCGTTTTGGTCAACAAACGTGATTCCGTCAATGATTGGTTGGAACGGTTTGGGGTAAGATTCGGGGTTTACAAGCACGGAGTCTTCAATGAGCAGTTATTCCCGTTTGATTCCATTCCGCGCGTCATCAGCAAAGATGACTGGAGTTATTTGGAACCGGGTCTCAAACAGCGAGTTCGTGCGCTAAATATGTTTCTTTACGACATCTACCACGACAAAAACATCGTGAAAGACGGCGTAATCCCAGAAGAGTTCGTTTATAGCAGTAAAGGATATATGCCTGAATGTGAAGGGATCTCTCCCATCTTAAACGTATATTCTCACATTTCCGGCATTGATTTGGTGGAAGGTAAAGACAATAAATGGTATGTGTTGGAAGACAATCTGCGCATTCCATCGGGTGCGAGTTACCCTATGATTGCACGCACGATAACCAGAAAAGTGTCGCCCGATACTTTCGCTCAAAACAGCATCCTCGACAACAGGAACTACCCAGACCTGCTTCGCGAAATGATGGAACAGTCGTCGGTGGACAACGGACTGTGCGTCATCTTCACTCCGGGCAGATACAACTCCGCCTATTTTGAGCACTCTTACCTCGCGGAAAAGACAGGCGCCACCCTCGCGTACCCAGGCGAACTTTTCGTGGAAAACAATCTGGTTTACTATGCGGGCGCCAACTCGAATGAAAAGCAGCGTGTAGGCTGCATCTACCGCAGAGTAAGCGATGAATATATGGACCCTATGGCGTTTGAAGCCTCTTCTTTGCTGGGAGTTCCACACCTTTTTGAATCCTACAAAGCCGGCAACGTCGCTGTGGTCAACGCTTTCGGAAACGGAGTGGCAGACGACAAAGGCATCTACTACTTCGTGCCAAAAATGGTGGAATACTACCTGCATGAAAAGCCAATCCTTCAAAACGCTCCCACTTATCTTCCTTTCTACAAAGAAGATTTCGATTTCGTGATGAGCAACCTCAACCGACTGGTCATCAAAGACGTCAGCGAGGCAGGTGGTTATGGCGTGGTTTTCGGTAGCGAACTGAGCGATGAAAAACTGGAGGAACTTCGCAAACTCATCATTGACGAGCCAAGAAGATGGATTGCACAGGAGGTCATCGACTTCAAAGACATGCAGATCATTGAAAACGGAGAAATGGTCTGGAGAAAAGCAGACCTCAGAGCCTTTGTGGTATCGGGAAAAGACACGAAAGTCTGGGCAAGCGGCCTCACCAGATTCTCCAGAAACCCGACCTCTTTCGTCGTCAACTCCTCACAAGGTGGCGGTTTCAAAGATACATGGGTAGAATACTAATTATTATCAACACTTTCAAAAAGAAAACAATATGACTAAAAAATATATATTATCGGCTAATGAAGCCAACCGTCTCTATTGGCTCGGACGTTACGAAGAACGTGTTTATGTGGCTTTGCATCTTTTGCGCAAATGCTACGATAAAATGATCGACGGACAGCAATCTGACTACTATCACTTCTGGGAAAAATTCAATGTGGAAAACATCTACGCTTCCAACGAAGAATTTGAATATGGCATGCTCTACGATGAAAACAACATCAACAGCATCGCCTTCTCTCAAAGAAGAGCCATGGACAACGCCATGGAACTGAGAAATGACATCACCTCGGAGACGCTTTCTTATATTGAAATGAGCATCGCCAAGATTAAGGAACTGAAAGGAAACAAGGAAACCAACATCACCACTTTGCAGCCTATCACCGACTGGGCTTTGGCTTTCTTCGGCAGCGCTCATCAAAGAATTGAAAACAACATGGTGCTCTCCACCATTTTCGCCGGCCGAATTGTGGAATACCTTGATGCCATGATCCGCTTCGACTACCCTATCGAAAGATTGCGCTTTGCCCTTGAGGGACTTAACGACTATACCGACAAAATTCCAGGGCTCACCGACAACGACGCACTGCTCAATGCAAAAGCGCTATTGGACAACAACATGCCAGGCGACGCAGTAATCGACGCCGACACCAAAAACAAACTAATGTTCAACGTCAATAGGATCATCTGCGCATAGTGAAAAGGTTTGTTTTCTCTTACACCAGCAGTTCGGCTTTTTCGATGCCCGTCACCAATCACGACTTCCTCCTAAGATGCCTTCCTGCCCTTTGCGATTGTCAGACGATTGAAGAGGAACATTTGTTCATCCCCAAAGAGTATTGGAGATGCCTTTCCACCGACAGTTTTGGCAACCGATTGGTCTTTGGAGGACTGAGGGAGGAGCACAACGGTTTTGCAAGCTTCTGCCACGGCATCATCCAACTGCACAGCTACAAAATAGAAGACAAACAGCCAAGCGGTCTGTTCGGCGGAAACCCCAGGTGTCAGATTCCATGGAAGGTTATCGAAGACCTCAACCATTTTGTTTACTCCAATATGCACTATTGTCCCGGCACTTCGTCCGTTCTCACCACGCCAGAAGCAGCATGGAAAAGCAAAAAAGGAGTTTGCCAAGACTTTGCCCAGGTGCTCGTCATGTTGTGCCGTGAAGAGGGCATTCCAGCCCGATACGTTTGCGGCATCATGGAGGGGGAAGGGAAAACCCATGCATGGGCAGAAATATGGCATAAGGGTTTCTGGTGGGGATTCGACCCAACCCACGACCGGCAGATCGACTACGGTTACATGAAGATCGCTCACGGACGCAAGGCAATGGATTGCTCGGTGAATAGGGGAATTTATAGCGGACAAGGCGTAGAATCAAATTATATTAACACAATTCTGCAACAATTATGATCAAAACAATAGTCTCATCCAACCTGCCTGTTGATGAACTCTTTCGCATCAGGAAGAACGTGCTGACAAACGGTTCTGCTCAAAAAAGATTCTGTGTGGTATCTGGAACGCACGGTGATGAGTTGGAAGGACAGATGGTGTGCTACGAGTTGGGCAAAATCATCGGTGAAAACATGGATTTACTCAACGGAAGCGTGGAGATTTATCCAGCACTGAACCCGCTCGGCATTGATACCATCCAAAGGGGAATACCCAATTTCGACCTTGACATGAACCGCATATTTCCAGGCGACCCTCAAGGCTCCATGGCCGAGCAAACAGCCTACCTCATCACAGAAGACCTGAAAGGCAGCAACATGGTAATAGACATCCACTCAAGCAACTTGTTTTTGAGGGAACAGCCACAGGTACGCATCAACGTCTTGAACGAAAAAGAACTGGTGCCATTCGCCGAAAAACTGAATATAGACTTCATCTGGGTACACGATGCCGCCACTGTGCTCGAAGCCACACTCGCACATTCGCTCAACTCTACCGGCACTCCCTGCCTTGTGGTGGAAATGGGAGTGGGACAGCGCATCAACCATGGCATGTGCCGCCAGTTGGAGAAAGGCATCTTCCAACTCATGTTCGACATGGGCATCTGGAAGAAAAGCCCCGATGAAATGGATATTTTCAATGAGGTGGAAAGCCACAAAGCCATGCTCTGCAAAGGTGACACCGTTGAGTTTCTCAACGCAGAGAAAAGCGGTATTTTCCTCACCGAAAAGAAAGCGGGAGAAAACATCCATAAAGGCGAACTCATCGGAGAGATTGTCAGCCCCTTGGAAGGGAAAATCATCAGCACCGTTCTCGCTCCATGCGATGGCTACCTGTTCACCATCAGAGCATACCCGGTTGTTTATGAAGGATCACTTATGGCGCGTATTTTCAAACAATAACGTTGAATCATGAAAAAAGAAATCATCTTCGAAATGACGTCGCCTTATCGCGATAAGTTTCGTATCCAAGCATATCAGTTCGGCAGCGGCGAACCTTCTGTCGCCATCGTCGGCACCATGAGAGGCGATGAAATCCACCAGCAATACATCTGCTCTCAGATTGTCAACCGGCTCAAATCCATCGAAAGGCACAATCGGATCTGCGACGGAAAATCCGTTTTGGTCATTCCTTCCTGCAATCCGTTTTCACTCAATGTGTCCAGACGGTTCTGGGCGATGGACAGCACAGACATCAACCGTATGTTTCCAGGCTACGACAAAGGGGAAACCACCCAAAGAATCGCAGCCGCCATCTTCAAAGCGGTTGAGAAATACGAATACGGCATGCAGTTGTCCAGTTTCTACATTCCAGGCAACTTCATCCCTCACGTCAGAATGCTTGACACAGGCTACCAAGACAACGAATCGGCCAAACTGTTCGGTCTTCCCTACGTCAGCACCTACAAACCTAAACCGTTTGACACCACGCTGCTTAACTACAACTGGCAGATATGGAACACGAAAGCTTTTTCCATCTATGGCGGCGAAACCAATACCATCAACCCCAAAAACAGCGAACAGACCATCAACGCGGTCTTACGCTTCTTGTTTAAGATAGGTGTGCTCAACAGCGATGTCTCATTCCCTGCCTACGAAAGTGTCTGCTTCGACGAGACCATACTCACCAATCTTAAAGCGCCGCAATCCGGCATTTTTGTCCGACTGAAAGAAGCCGGTGAAAATGTAAAAAAAGGCGAATCCATCGCTAAAATCATCGACCCTTACGAAGGTGATGTCATTGAGGAAATCATCTCTCCTATCAACGCGACTGTATTCTTTGTTTACAATAAACCTCTAACACTACAAAATGCAATTCTGTTTAAGCTCTTAAAGCAGAACTAATAATTTTCAATGTACTCTATAACAAAGTGTGTTTCAATTTGCTCCACGCATCACAGAAAAGGGCGTCTTTTTGTAAAGACGCCCTTTGTTTTCTGGTATCATGCAAGATCTGTCACTTCACCCATTTCCAAATCTCGGCGCCACATTCATACCCCTCCTGATAAAGTTCGCGCAGGCGGTCTATATTCTTTTCCACAGCGCTGACTTTAAGCTTCTTTTTGGGCTGAATCAGCAAGATATTGCCTTTATCGGCTTCCTGCTCCACAAAACGCAGAATTTCATTGTATCGCGCCCCGCGATTGCGCATCTTCTTGCGGATTTCGGCTCCAAAAATCTTCGGTGGAATGGGCAGATTGGTAAAGGGACTCACATGCCCCCTGTTGCGGGTGAGCACCACCACGTTTTTGCTGAATCCTTTACTGATGGCGCGCTTGATGGGCACAGGGTCGCTGATGCCCCCGTCGAGCATGGGCACGCCATCCACTTTCTGCTGCTTCATGATGATTGGCAAGGAACTGCTTGCCCTGCAAATCTGCGTCAGGCGGTCTCTGTCTTTTCTCTCATCCAAATATTCAGCCTCGCCCGTCAGGCAATTACTTGCCACAGTCTCCAACTGACAAGGATTGCTGAAGTAGGTGTCGTAATCAAACGGTAGAATACGATTGCTGAACTCATCGAAAACCAGGTCGAAATCAAACATACTGCCCTTGGTCACCCAGTTTTTCAGACTGATATAATGGTATTTCTCATACAGGTCAATAAAACATTTTTTCTGTCTGCCCCGTTGTTTCGCCAAATAGCACATGGCTGTGCAGGCGCCACCGCTCACAGCCGCTGTGTAAGGGAACTCTATTCCATGGTCCAAAAAATAGTCGAGCACACCGGCAGTAAACACGCAACGCATGCCTCCGCCTTCCAATACCAGACCAATACCTTCCATAAGGTGATGTTCCTTATTGCATTCTTCGCCCATTTTATCGTGAGATTTTTATAATCAATACAACCAATATGATTTGCTTTTTTCCTTAAAAGCATCTTCACCTTCACGCCACAGCGTCAGAATATCCGACACTAAAAAGCGTTTGCCAAACTTATTTCGTATCTGATTGGTGCCACACACGTTGTCGAACATGGAAAAACTTTTGGGATTTCCAAGCGCAAAAACATCTTTGTCTGGCCACAAGCGGTGAATTTCCTGCACCAGATAAAACTGCAATTCAGTCAGACGCACACGTTCATAATCGGTGATATAGATCTGCACACCATGCATCATCTCCCCACTCCCCACACTAAAATATGGTTTGAACGAGATCGAGCGGAAGACCACGCCAGGCAACTGCAAGGCATTCATGGCCGCTGCATATTTCTCCGCATTTATCCATTTGGCGGCAAAAACACGGAACGGCAAGGTGTAACCCACGCCAATATTCACCGCGCTCAATTCGCCAAATATGCCAGTGGTCGGATAAAAAAGCGCAGTTTCATCGCTTGGAATCTGTGGCGAGGTGGGCACCCAGGGCAACCCTGTCTGGTCAAAGGTCATCGTACGTTTCCAACCCTCCATCTTGATTACGGTCAGGCGGCAGCGCTTCTCAACCGGTCGGTTTGAATTGAGATACGTTGCAAGTTCACCGACAGTCAGGCCGTAAATATAAGGGATATCAAACTGGCTGACAAAAGAGAAAAAACCAGGTTTGACGCCACAGCCCTCCACCTTCAAACCGCCCAATGGGTTGGGGCGGTCCAGCACTATCACCTCCTTGCCTTGCTCGGCAGCCGCCTCCATACACAGTCCCAAAGAACTGATAAAAGTATAAGATCGGCAGCCAATATCTTGAATATCATAGACCAAGGCATCGATGTTTTGGAGCATCGCCGCTGTAGGTTTCCGCGATGATCCATGTATGCTATAGACTGGTAACCCAGTCGTTTCATCGGTTGTGTTTTTCACAAGCTGACCTGCGTACAGATTTCCTCTCACACCATGCTCTGGAGCAAACAGACATTTCAACTGCACTTTCTTCGACGCAAACAGCACATCCACGGTAGATCGCAGTTGGCAATCCACCCCCGTCGGGTTGGTCACCAATCCCACCCGCTTTCCTTCGAGCGGTGAGAAATCCAGTTCTTCCAACACATCTATGCCGGTTTTCACCTGGGCATAACCAACTGTGAAAAACAACGATGAAATCGCCAAAAAAAACTTCTTCAGCATCGGCTTATTATTTTACGTTTTGAAGCAACATTTTAAGTCTTTCTATCGTCTCCTCCGGGTTGGCACACACATGGGCATCCCATCCAAGCGATTTTGCTGCAGCCACATTGGCCGCATTGTCGTCGAGATACAGGCACTCTTCCGGTTTCGCACCGCAGTCCGCAAGAATGGCCTGGTAAATCTCAGCATCAGGTTTCGCCAGGTGCAACTCGTTGGAAAGATAGACTTTATCGAAACATTCTTCCACGGTTGCGCCACCTTCACCTCCCATGCACACATCGTGCCAATAATCATAGTGAAGTTGATTGGTATTGGAAAGAATGTACGTCTTCATCTTCGCACGAACCTGCTTTATGAGTTGTTGCAGTTCCACCGGCGTATCGAGAATAAAAGCATTCCACGCATCTGCTATCTGCTCATCGGTGGCAGTGATGGCGTGCTGACGGCGCATCTCGTCAAAAAAATCGGCATTGGTCATCGTCCCCAGTTCAATGGCAGAAAAAAGTCCGTACTGTCGGCTGTTGCTGATTTGTTTGCCCACATCTTTCACCCCCAACTGTTCAAAGGCGCGAATGCAGCGCTGCATATCCAGGCGTACGGTCACCATTCCCAAATCAAGAAATAAACGAGTCGTTCTCATCGATTCTATCGGTAAAATTAGTTGCTTATTGTTATGCTGGTACCATTATCCACACAATGCGGATAAATCTTAAGCGGCTCTTTGGCAGGGCCAGAAATAGGAACGCAGAGCCCCCAGCTCAAATCGTATTCCGAACCACACATCTTGCAGGTGGCATGCAGTTTGTGGTCCATAGTCACCTGCACATATCGGTCACGCTCCACAGGACAACTCTTGTCCACACACATGATCTTTCCATCGAAATTACGAAAGACAATCAGTCCGCCAAATCCCAAATAAGTGTTAGTGGGATACAGTTTACCGTCGCCAAGAGAAAAATCCATGTAATTGCCTATACTGCGCAGATGAGCATAGTCGGCCAATGCAGTGACACGCAGGTTCACACGGGCTTGTGGGATTGCCGAATCTTTTTCCTCCACGCCGCAGCCAGCCATAAGCAGCAGGAACAGCAGAGCAGTGGAAAAGAAACGCATAATCGGTGTTTTTTTTATATTTTTCAACATTTAATCGTGTTTTACAAACAAAAATCGGCTGCCTACAAGTCTGCAGCAGCCGATATACCCTATTATATTACGAAGAGAAGGGTGGACCCAGTAGGGCTTGAACCTACGACCAACTGATTATGAGTCAGCTGCTCTAACCACTGAGCTATGGGTCCTAATCTCGCAGTTTCAATCCCTAAAGGGCGACTTACGAAACATAATTTTACGCAAAAATAATCTTTTTTTCGTTTCCCACAAAAAATCAGTCCGATTTTTCAATTTCTTTGGCCGACATAATCGGAAAAGTTTGATTATTATGAAGGGAAACCTTACTTTTGCAGAAAATCGGACAAACCGACTCTACCAGACAACTGAAAAATTTAAAGACTTTCAAGTCAAATGTTTAAGCACATTTCAAAAAAAATACAATCTACAGTCATTGGGCTTTTAATTGGAACCGCTGTTTCCGCCTCAAGCATCGACACCATTGACATTCATGTTGTTATTGACTCTTTGGGGACCGGACATATCAGCGAGCGATGGGTGGCATCGGTCGATGATGGCATGACCGAATGGTATCTATCCATGAAAAACCTTGGAAATATGTCCATTCAAGATTTCAAGGTTTACGATAACGACAAGCAGCTGTACCTTCAAGATGACACACCATGGGATGTTGACCGCTCTCGCTATCAGAAAGCAGGCAAAGCCGGCATACACGAAATCAGCGATGGAAAGGAACTTTGCTGGGGTGTTGGGCAATCGGGTTACCATTGCTGGACCGCCGAATACAAATTGGTGGGCCTGGTAAGAAAATATGATGATGGCTGCGGGTTCAACCATTGTTTCATCAACTATGGACTATCTTCTGGGCCTCTTTACACCCGCACAACCATCAGTATGGCAGACTCCACCCCGCTTTCTGTTGACAATGCAAGAATATGGGCGTTCAGATACCATGGCACCTGCAAATTCACAGATGGAAAGGTGGTGGCAGAAAACACAGAGCCACTCACCACCGATAATTCCATGGTGGTCATGTGCCTTTTCCCGGAAAAAGACTTTGCAACACCAAACGTCATACAAGACTCCATTGGCACGATGAAATGGAGGGCGCTTGAAGGCAGCGACTACTTAGAACACTACAGCGATGAGGATTATGCTAATGGCAACAATGTTTTATTTAAAAACAATGAAGACCAAGACCTCACTTGGTGGGAGACCATACTCATGTTACTGTTATGTGCTTTGGGATACGCATTTATGATAGTGATTAGTATGGTGATGCAATCTGGAACCATTTTCGCTTTCGTCGTTGCATGGAATATCATCAGTCTGAGACCATTGCGAATCTATTTGAAACAAAAGAAATTGCTTGGAGGAGACATCACCCCCAACTATTTCAGAGGTGTTCCAGCCAAAGGAGATCTGAATCGCGCGTTTTATATTATCGATGAAAACAATTACAGGTTTTTCCCTACCAATAAAGACAATCTCATCGCAGCCTATATCGTCAGACTGATGCGCTATAAAGCCATCACTATCACCCTCACAGAGGAAAAAGGCAAAATGGTGCATCGCATGAAAATCGCCGAGAACTGGGAATTCAAGGACGTGGATGAGGAAAATGCAGATATCAAATGTATGAAAAAACTGCTGGAGATCATGAATCTGGCAGCAGGGGGAAACCTCATTCTGGAAAAAGGCGAACTGAAGAAATTTTTCAGAAAAGATACCAGCAAAACCAAAGAACTGCTGAAAATAATTGAGAGAGAGGACTTCGCCGACGCCACCCCAACCGAATACCAGGAAGTAATGGGGTTAAAGAGATTTTTGAAAGATTTCTCTCAAATCGAAACACGTGGAGCGCTTGAGGTGGATCTTTGGGACGAATATCTGGTTTATGCCGCCCTCTACGGCATTTCCGACCAAGTGATAAAAGATTTCAAGAGTTATTGTCCAGAATATTTCCGCTTATCCGCCATTGGTTCCCAACTGGTTGACAACTCTGGCTGTATTATCAGTGATTTTTCTTCATACACAGGCATCTCAAGTGTCAGTCATAGTTTTTCATCTGCCATCTCTCCACGTTATGGAGGAGGTGGTTCTTCTTCCGGTGGCGGCGGTGGTGGTCACTCTGGCGGAGGCGGTGGTGGCGGAGGCCGCTAAAAACACTGCTTTTTTCATGCTTTTGAGTCATACTTGATAAGAAGTCAAGAGTTAGTGTTACTTTTGGCAGAAACAAGCAAAACAATATTCATTTCACCACTGTCTCGCAAAAAATAAAGGAAAGTTGTTAATTCCTCTTGAAAATATAGATTTTTTTGAGAGAAAGTTGTTATAAAATAGTAACTTTTAGTTAGTTATATCCTATAGGATTTAACATTATGGGAATTATATACAAGTTGGCACTAGTAATGTTTTTTGGCCAACGAATTTATACTAATTTTTACTAAAACTATGCAATGGACTATTTTTACTAAAAACGCCTCTGGCGTTACGAATTAATACGAATTCAAAATTGGAAC
>JAGHUM010000003.1 GCA_018064855.1 Candidatus Physcocola equi | reverse complement strand
GGCATATTGCATATGAAAAAAGGGATTGCACCGATTTGACGACGCAATCCCTTCATTTTTTCATCCTTGCCGAAAAGGGTTGGCTTTTTCAGTGCCATCTTGTTACGACTCGGTTTTTTTGTGCTTATTTTGAAGCCTCTGTTATCCCAAGTATCCTTTGAGCAATTTGCTCTTAGGGCTGTTTCTAAGTTGGCGGATTGCTTTTTCTTTGATCTGGCGCACGCGTTCGCGTGTCAGACCAAATTCCAAACCAATTTCTTCCAGTGTCATTGTCGCACAACCGAGGCCATAGAATTTCTTCAAAATTTCGCCTGAACGTCCGTTCAATGTGGAAAGTGCACGGTCGATTTCCATGCGTAGGCTTTCGTCGCCAAGGCGGCTGTCGGTCTTTGGCGAACTGGTGTTCTCTATCATTTCCACAAGGGTAGTGTCGCTGTCGTCGCCTACAGGTGTGTCAAGTGATGTTGGCTTTGATGAACTCTTTAGTGCTTCGTCGATTTTGTCTGCTGGAATACCCATGATTTCAGACAATTCGCTTGAACTTGGACGAAATCCCTTTTCCTGTTCGTAGGCTGAAATTTCTCGGTTGATCTTGCTGATCAAGCCGACCTGATTGAGAGGAAGTCGAACCATGCGGCTCTGTTCTGCAAGGGCCTGCATGATTGACTGACGAATCCACCATACAGCGTATGAGATGAATTTGAAACCTTTTGTCTCATCGAATTTCTGCGCTGCTTTTATCAATCCGAGGTTGCCTTCGTTGATCAAGTCTGGCAATGTCATGCCCTGGCTCTGATATTGCTTCGCAACCGATACCACAAAACGCAAGTTTGAACTTACCAATGTGTTCAACGCTTTTTCGTCGCCTTGGCGGATTTTCTGCGCCAATTCAGCTTCTTCATCGGCACTTACCATTGGCATACGCGCAATCTCCTGCAAGTATTTCTCCAAAGAGGCATCGCGTGTGGTGATCGATTTCGTGATTTTTAATTGTCTCATTTCTTATACTTTTATTCTCCTTATTTGTTCTGAAAATAATATGTAGATTACAAACCGAGCTGGCGGTCGATTTCTTCGTTTGCGCATAGCTGACCATCTTTGGTGGCTACGCTCTCAACTACTCCTCTTGCACACAACTTGTTGTCGCTGATGCGGTAGATGTCTTGATAAAACACGTATTTCAAGGCTTCTTTCTTGATGTTGAGCTTGCATACAAACTCATCGCCGCTTCTAAGTGAATTTTTGAATCGAATGTCAACGCGTACAACAACCAAGTCTATCCCTTCGTCGTGCAATTTTGAAAAACTTACACCTAATGTCTGAATGTACTCGTGACGGGCGTGCTCCATATAGTGCTGATAATTGGCGTTGTTTACAATGCCTTGCAAGTCGCACTCGTAGTCTCGTACCTTGAATTTTTCTTCGAAAATATATTCCATTTCTACCTTTTGTGATGCCTTAAATCCTGCAAAAACTATGCCATAAAACACAGTTTTTTACTGATGATTGGTCCATCCTCCGGGCCTTCCGACAAATGCATAGAAACTGAAAGTGATGGCGTAGAGGTAAAAAATGGATGTGAACGTGCCTGCTGTTTGTGTGTCAGAGTCGAAGTGGTAGGCGGCAACGCAAAAAAGTGGGACTGTCATCCATATCATCATTCTGATATAACCCCATTTCAAAATGTTTTCTTTTTGTTCTTCTTCGGTGCGCTTTTCTGTGCCCTTGTTCACGTTTTTCTCGTAAAGGTTGTAAATGATTGGTATGTTGGCCATGGCCATGGTGATTAGTACGCTTTTAACCCAGTAGGGCAAGTGGACTGCTGATATTGGCAAACTCATACTCACAGCCATGCCTATCGCCAATGTGACGATGCCGATGGTGTGGATGGTTTTAAGTTTTTTTAATGTGCTTTTAAATTGTTCCTTTCCCATCTTTTCCTATATTTGCCTGTATTTATACGTTTTGTTTGCAGAAATGCTATTTGTATTGAAGCATGACAAAATTTCATGAATAAATTTCATGAAATTTTGTCATGCTTCTTATGGTCTTATCCTATGCTATTTTCGCAGCTCACAGCTCGCAGCTCACAACTCATAACTCATAGCTCATAACTCATAACTCATCGCTCATTTCTCAAAAGGTATTCTGTTGATGATTGAACGACCGAGGGTTACTTCATCGGCATATTGCAGACTGTCGCCTACTGCCATCCCCCTTGCTAAAGATGTGACTTGCACGCCGGTATGCTCGAGTTTTCTGTAGATGTAGAAACTTGTTGTGTCTCCTTCTATGGTTGTGCTGAGTGCTAATATCACTTCAATCACTTCTCCGCTTTCCACTCGCTCTATTAAACTGTCGATGTTCAAGTCCGCTGGCCCAATTCCGTCCATTGGAGAAATGATGCCGCCAAGTACATGGTATAGTCCGTTGTATTGTTGCGTGTTTTCTACGCTCATCACGTCTTGTATGTTTTCTACTACACACAATGTACTGGCATCGCGCCTCGGATTGTCACAGATGGGGCAAATCTCTGTGTCGCTGATGTTGTGGCATACTCTGCAGTAGCCAATCTTCTCACGCATGTCGATGATGCTGTTCCCCAGTCGGTTGACGTCTTCTTTGGGTTGCTTGAGCAGATGCAACACAATTCTGAGTGCGCTTTTTTTTCCGATGCCTGGCATCCGGGCAATCTGGTCAACAGCCTCTTCCAGCAAGGCTGAACTTAGTTTCTCCATCTTATCAGATGTCTTGTTATTGATGGAGGATTAGTTCTGGGCTGGACTCTTATACTGTCTCATCCCGTTTTGAACAGGTGCCGCTG
Organism: Candidatus Physcocola equi; assembly: GCA_018064855.1. Taxonomy (GTDB): domain Bacteria; phylum Bacteroidota; class Bacteroidia; order Bacteroidales; family Paludibacteraceae; genus Physcocola; species Physcocola equi. The sequence goes on along the minus strand of JAGHUM010000003.1, from coordinate 101,880 downwards.
TCCCATTGTTTTGAACATTAGTGTTGATTTGTGGCAACTGTTGTTGAACGTTTTGTGTTGATTGCTGTTGAAGTATCTGTTGCAACTGAATTTGTGCGCGTTGCAATTCCTGCTGCGCTTGGTTGAGTTGGCGGACTGCTTCTTCGTAGGTGACTGCTTGTGGCTGGGATTGCATCATCTGACCTCCAAAGTTTGGCTGATTGATGCTGTTGAGTGTGCCATTCTCCAAGCGGTCGAAGTATTCGTGTACTGGAATGTAATCCACGCTTACGATGCTATCTACCACATAGTCGCTGTCTCCTCTCCAGAAGATAGGGTTGTTGTAACGATAATAGTGGAGTTGGAGGTTCTTCCCACTGAGTTTGGCAAGCAGGTCGGCAACTTTCTCGTTTTCTACCGAAAATAATAATTCGTTGGTTTCAATGGAGCCTGCTGTTCTGTTTTTCAAGCCTTCCATCACCATTTTGCCTTCATAGGTTTTAAATACCTTGCCTTTTTTGGTGAAGTCGGTCAGTATGCCCGATTTTGTGCCGTCGGATATGACGTAGTAGTAACTGAAAAATCCCCATATTGTACCCACCAAGGCTAATACCAGAAATACGATGAAAGCCCGAAAGCATCCTTTTTTCATGTGTGTATGTTTTTTATTTTTAATTCTGTGAATCTGTAGTCACCATTATTGCTTCACAATTAGATCCCATGAGGGTATCTCTCTTAAAAAAGTGTAGCTGTTGCTCTCTTTGTTTACTTTACAGCAATAGTGGTTGATTCCGTTGCTCACGATTAGAATATCTACCTGAAATTTGATGTTGTACATCGCAATCTGGTCGAATGTCTTTTCGGTGATGGAGACGCTTGGCGCTTTGTATTCCAGTATGACGCGCGCTTTCATGTCCCGGTCATATACCACGGTGTCGCATCGCTTGCTCATTCCGTTGATTGTCAATGACGCTTCATTAGAAATCAATTGTGCGGGATATTGTTTGCTGTCGATGAGAAACCTTACCATGTGTTGGCGCACCCGTTCTTCGGGGGTGAGTCGCACCCATTTGCGTCGTTGCTCGTCAAAGATTTCTTCTTTGCCTTCCGCAACGCGTGTCCGGAACTCATATTTTGGAAAATTAAGTGTCTCCATATCTGCAAAAATAAGCATTTTCTCGCTTTATTGATTCTTTTCAACCCGCTTTTCACGCCTTTTTTTTATCTTTGTATGCTCTTTGTTTAATCTTTATAGTTTAATTTTTTTTTGGCCAAATCAATTTCAGACTATAAGGCTGTCCTTAGTGACCTGAAGGATGGTGTTGTTGCTCCTGTCTATTTCCTGATGGGAGAGGAATCTTTTTTTATGGATATAATCTCGGATTATATCGAAAAATCGCTGCTCGGTGAGGCTGAACAGACTTTTGATCAGGAGGTGTTTTATGGCCTCGATGCCACACCTTCCGGTATTGCAGCTTCGGCCATGTCTTTTCCTATGAATAGTGAGAGAAGGGTGGTTATGGTAAAAGAGGCACAGATGCTGAAGGGACTTGAAAAGTTGGAGAAATATATGGATAATCCTCAACTTACCACTGTTCTTGCCATCGTTTATCATGGCAAACCTGATATGAGAAAAGCAAAGAGAATCCTCGAAAAGGTTGAAAAGTGTGGTGGTGTGGTCTTTGAGTCAAAAAGATTGTATGATAACCAACTGCCTACTTTTATTGGGAATATCTTCAAGCAGTTGAGAATTGAGATTGAACCAAATGCTGTGCAGATGATGGCCGACAATATCGGAAACGACTTGCACAAAATCAACAATGAGATAAAGAAACTGCAGATTTCCCTCCCGAAGGATACAACGAAGGTGACCGCGGAAATGGTCAAAAAGTATGTGGGAAACAGCAGGCAATACACACCTTTTGAATTGAAGGATGCGCTTTTGCGTAAGGATGCGTTGCTGGTGAATAAGATTGTTTGTTTTTTTGAGGAGAATCCGGAGAAGAACCCCATTCAGCCTGTGCTCGCGTTGCTTTTCAATACTTTCGCCAATCTGATGCAGTATTTTTACATCCCCGACAAATCCAGCGGAAATGTGGCCAGCAAACTCGGTATTAACCCCTATGCTGTCCGCGATTATGAAACCGCTGCGAAGTTCTATAATGGTTGGCAGACTATGCGCGCCATCGCTGAAATCAGGAAAGCAGACGCTGCTAGCAAGGGGGTGAACAATGTCTCTACTGCTCCCGGCCAAATCTTAAAGGAATTGGTCTTTCATTTATTACACGACAAAAAATAATTTTTATGGATATTAAATCTGCTTCTTTCGTAAAAAGTAGCCCGACTGTGGCACTATGTCCCGACTCTCGTTTGCCTGAATATGCGTTTATTGGCAGATCTAATGTCGGTAAGTCTTCTCTCATCAATATGCTTGTGGCGCAGAAAAATCTCGCCATGACTTCTTCTAAACCTGGTAAGACGTTGCTCATCAATCACTTTATTGTTAATGAACAGTGGCATTTGGTCGATTTGCCAGGCTATGGTTTTGCGAATGTTCCGAAGGATGTTCGGGCTAAATTGGAGCCTATGATTAAGGGCTACATATTGAAACGGGAGCAACTAACCAATCTTTTCCTCTTGATTGATGTCCGACACGAACCCCAAAAGGTTGATTTGGAGTTTATGGAATTTCTCGGAGAGAATGGAGTCCCTTTCTCCATTGTGTTTACAAAGGCAGACAAACTCGGCCCTATGCGTGTGAAGGAAAATGTGGAGGCTTACCAGAATGCTCTTTTGGAGCAATGGGAGGAACTGCCGCCTATCTTCATCACGTCTTCGGAAAAGAAGCAGGGTAGAACGGAGTTGCTCGACTATATCGAGGAAATCAATGCGTCTTTAAATAATTAATGTACATAAGTTTGATCGCTTATGAAAAGAATTGCTTTTGGGTTCATGTTTTTGCTCATCCAGGTGATTTCACATCTGCCTTTTCGGGTGATGTATTGGCTCTCGGATGTGTTTTATTTTCTTTGCTATCATGTGGTGGGCTATCGTCGTAAGGTGGTGGCGAGCAATTTGGCTTCTTCTTTCCCGGATAAGTCTAAAGAAGAACTGAAGGCTATCGAGAAGGAGTTTTATGCTTGGTTTTGCGATATTCTGCTTGAAAGTATAAAGGCTTTCAACATGACGCAGGCCCAACTTGATGAACGTGTGGTCTTCGACAATATAGAGGAGATGGAGCAGCATGTCAACAATGGTCATTCGGTGTTCATTGATATGGCACATACTGGTCCGTGGGAATGGGTGCCTACCATCTACCATAAGTATTTCAGCCATATCGTCGGCGCCGAACTTTATCGTCATGTGTCTAACCCTTATCTCGACGATTTCTTTTTGAAAGCGCGTCAGCGTTTCGGCACTATGGTCATTCCAAAGGACAAGGCCATACGACCTTTGGCTCAACTGCACAAAGATGGGAAGATTTTTGGCTTGGGCTTGCTGGCCGATCAAACGCCTTCGCGTGGTAATCTCCATTTCTGGACCGATTTCCTCCACCACGATACGCCTTTCCTTCAGGGACCGGAGCGGTTGGCGAAAATGTTTAAGTCTGCCGTCATCTACCTCGATATGTATCGTGTGGAACGTGGTTATTATCACTGCCGTATTTTCACCATCACACCCGACGCTTCTAAGGAGGAAGACGGAATGGTGACAAAAAAATATGCTAATCTGCTTGAAGAGACCATCCAGCGCAATCCGGCTCTTTGGTTCTGGACGCATCGCCGTTGGAAATACGACCATCAGCAAATCTTACAGGAACAGCAATCCAAAAAAGCATGAAAACAGCAGTTGTTATTTTAAATTGGAATGGCAGAAAGTTCCTCGAACAGTTCCTGCCTTCTGTTGTGCGCGACTCTCTCATCCCAGATGCTGAGGTGATTGTGGCGGATAATGGCTCGACCGACGATTCCATTGCTTTTCTTCAGCAGTCTTATCCGCAAGTTCGTGTTTTGGCTTTTGATGAAAATTATGGTTTCGCAGAAGGGTATAACCGGGCGTTGGCGGCTATTGATGCGGAATATGTGGTATTGCTTAATTCCGACATTGAGACAACACCTGGTTGGTTGGATAGTTTGGTTTCTTTCATGGATGAAAACCCTGATGTGGCTGGTTGTCAACCGAAAATTCGTGCTTTCTACAACAAAGATTTCTTTGAGCATGCAGGGGCTGCGGGTGGTTTTATTGATAAGTGGGGCTATCCTTTTTGCCGAGGAAGACTCTTTGCCAATGTGGAAAGGGATAATGCTCAGTATGATACTGTGACAGATGTTTTCTGGACTACAGGTGCCGCACTCATGGTTCGTCGTAAACTCTATTTGGAAAATGGCGGACTCGATGTGTCTTTTTTCGCTCACCAAGAGGAAATCGACTTGTGCTGGAGATTGCGGGCGAGAGGGTATCGTTTGGCTTGTGTGCCTCATAGCATGGTCTATCATGTGGGAGGTGGAACGCTCAGCGCTGCCAACCCTCGAAAGACATTCCTCAATTTCAGAAATAATCTTTTCCTAATCTACAAGAATGAACCTAAAGCGTGCAAAGTGCTGTTCGTTCGTTTTTTTATGGATTATTTGGCTGCTTTTGTCTTTTTGGCAAAGTTGGATTTTGCCAATTTCGCCGCCGTGCTCAATGCTCGTTTCCAGTTTTGGAAGATGCGCTCTTCTTTCGCTGCAAAACGTCAGGAAAACATGAAGAAAACGGTTAATGATAATATTCCAGAGGTTTATCCTCACTCTTTGGTTTGGCAATGTTATTTGAATGGGCTCAAGTCGTTCAAAGAATGGCGGAATTGATGATATAAATCGACCTCAAATTCATATCCCACATGATATTCACACTGTTTTTCATATTGGTTGTTGGCTTGTCTTTTTTACTGTTTGCTTATGTGAAAAAAGAAATTCAATCTACTTTTTGGCTGATGGCGATTCTGCCTTTTCTGTATTTTTTGATTGAAATTATGATTAATAATGCATATGTTTTTGTTTCTAATTGGTTTCTTACATTGTATGTTTTTCTCGTGTTTTTGATGATGATTTTTGGTTCACTTGCTGACTCTGAAACGATTAGTGAGAATATGAAAATCAAATACATGAAAGTTGGATTTCTTGTTTTCTTTTTTTTTCATTATATCTTTTTGTCTGAAGTGTTGGTGTTAGTTGGCAATATTTGTTATTCTGGACCGGAAGATGTATATACATTTCGGATAAAAGAATATCGGATGGTAAAAGGCAAGAATAAGGATTCTGAGTATTGGGATATTGAGGCTGTTGATAAAAATGCTAATCCAAAAGCAATACCCGAAGAGGAGATTCCTTTTGTAGATAGGTTTTCGTTGAATCTGACCAAAATGTTTCTTTATCCCGTTTTTTCTGTATATGTTGCTGATTCAAAAGAAAAACACTGTACCTCAATTAGTTATACAACTCAACTCAATAAATGTGATCTTATTGGGGTCAAAATGCGTAGAGGCTATTTCGGTGAGGTGTTAGCGAAAGATGATTTATGCGATATTTATAAGGTGAAATTTGACAGTGTTTGTTCTTACGTTCCCCTTATATCAAAATAAGACATTGTCTGGTGTTTCAAATGAGCAATAAGTTACGGGGTTACATATTAGGCATAGTCGGAGGTGCTGCTTACGGATTGAATCCGTTGTTCGCTGTCCCTTTGTATAAATCTGGATTAGACGCTTCTTCTGTGGTGTTTTATCGTTATCTTACGGCTGTTGTTTTGGTGGCGGCTTTGGCAAAGATGAAAGGATACAGTTTGAAGATCGATCGTAAATCTCTGTCGGTCGCCTTTTGTTTGGGGCTGATGGTGATTGGCTCTTCTCTGTCGCTTTTTCACAGTTATAATTATATGGATGTGGGTATAGCATCCACCATTCTTTATGTTTATCCGGTTATGGTCGCTGCCATTTTGGCGTTGTTTTACAACGAACGGTTAAGCCTTCGTACTGGTTTGTGTATTGTTTTGGCGATGGCGGGCATTGCTTTGTTATATGTTAATGGAGATGGTGTGAAACTCGATGCTCTGGGTGCAGTATTGGCTCTTGTCTCTGCATTGACCTATGCCATTTATATGGTGTGTATCAATAAGAGTCGGTTGCGCAGACTGCCTACCATTGTGGTGACGTTCTATATCTTGCTGATGGGGTTGGTCATTTACATTCCGTTTTTTTTGGCAGGATTCCGTTTCGCTCCTGTTGACTCAGGAAATCAGTTGTTTCTGATTTTCTGCATCGCTTTGTTCCCCACCGTCATTTCTTTTGTGTGTACGGCGAGTGCTGTGTTGAAGATTGGTTCTACCCCTGCCTCCATTTTAGGGGCGTTGGAGCCCGCTACTGCGGTTGTCGTAGGTGTATGTGTGTTCAACGAGCATCTTACAATACGCACTGGTATCGGAATGTTGTTGGTGCTGGTGGCGGTGTTGGTTATCATCACCAAAAAAGAGAAATAAACTCTTATTTGCAATAATACAGAATATGCGTCTATATAAGAATTTCATTGCTTTCTTTCTTTTGCTTTGCTTCTCTTGTGTTTGTCAAACGATAAATGCTGAAGACGGTGTGTATGTAGTGAAGGGTGATAAAGTCATAGTCAGGGAGGGTGTCACTGAAATAAACAAGGAAGATCTGAAGGAACTTAGATTTAAAAATGTGAACATCCAACTGCCTCTTTCTTTAAGAAAGATTGGCAATAGTGCGTTTGAATATGTACGAATCACAAGTATTTCAATACCCAATGGAGTTACATCCATAGGAGACGAGGCTTTTAAGTGGAATCATGAACTGGAGAAGGTGCATCTACCTGAAGGGTTGACTTCTATTGGAAAAAATGCGTTTAATGGTTGTTCCTTTTTGTCAACAATCAATTTGCCGGAGTCGATTTGCGAAATTGGCGATTCGGCATTCTATGGCTGTAGAGGCCTGGAGTTTATTTCCATCCCATCTTCTTTGCATACCGTTGGTACGGATGCTTTTCATGGATGTGAAAAAATAAACCAATTAGTTTATTATGACAATGGACGCAGATGCAACGGCTGGATCGGACATGAAGATTCCTGTCCGAAAGATATTGTTATTCCGCCAGGAGTGATAGCAATAGACAAGCATGCTTTTTTATATGCAAATGTTGAGCATGTATCTTTGCCGGAAGGTTTGAAATACATTGGTAAAGGTGCTTTTTCTTACAAATTGAAACGAACAAATATTCCTAATTCTGTTGATTTTATTGGTGATGGCGCTTTAAGTTGTTATTTGCAGCGTGATGGAACGAAAATCGATGGTAAATCTGGACTGCTGATTTATGCCAATGGTACAAAATGCTACGATTGGATAGGAAACATCGATTCATGCCCTTCCACTTTGGTTATTCCAGAGGGCGTTACAGCGATAAATGGACAGTCTTTTTTCCGTTTCTATAAGTTGGAGGAAGTAATCCTTCCAAGTTCTTTGAAGCAAATTGGAGTCAATGCTTTTGCACAATGTAAAAATTTGAAGAAAGTGGTTTTGCCCAATACCGTGGAAAAGATTGAAGAGAGTGCGTTTAGTTATTGTAATCAGTTGAAAGACATCGATATTCCACAAAATTGTGAGTATTCTAAAGGGTGTTTTGAAGGGTGCGATTCTTTAAATGTCTTGCTGATAACAGATCATGGCACGGTTTGCAGGGGGTGGTCAAGTAAGCATTACGACGGACTTGTTGTTATTCCCCAAGGTGTTAAAACAATTGAATCAAAAGCCTTTGAAGACTGTTACAAGATAAAGGGTGTTGTGCTTCCCGATGGCTTGGATTTTATAGGCAGTATGGCTTTTAAAGGGTGTTCGGGCATCGAAGAGATTTACATGCCAAATTCAGTGAGAGGTGTTGGTTATCACGTTTTTGAATCTTGCACCTATTTGAAAAAAGTTCACTTGTCTGAAAATCTTACCGAGATTCCTTCTGGTATGTTTTTTTCTTGCTGTTCATTGGAAAATGTTGTTATTCCAAATACTGTTGTCAGAATTGGGGCAAGTGCTTTCTCTAATTGTTCAAGATTGAAAAGTGTGGTTATCCCCGATCAGGTTACTTGTATAGACAGATATGTTTTCAGTAATTGTACTTCTCTGGAATATGTGAAGTGGCCGTCTGCCTTGTCTGCTATTTCGGAGTATGCTTTTGAGAACTGTCCTAAACTAAATAAAGATGATATTCCGTCAAGGGTAGATGTGGATAGGGACGCATTTGGGAAAAGTACAGCGACTTATCTTTCAGAACACTCCGGTGTAATCAATACTGTGATTATTAGTTTATTCTTGGATCTTGCTTTGTTTTGTTATCTTAGAAAGGTGAAATTGTATTCAATGAAGAAGGCGATTGCCATATCTGTGGCAGTGTATATAGGAGTCGCTTTGGTTTGTTTCCTTCTTTTTATTGGTTTTATTATGATAATGTTCTCTGGAGGTTATCATGGATAAAAGGTACAAAGACTTATAAAAAGCCCAAAAGATTAAACAGCTTCTAAGCATATTTGAGAATCCTGTTGTTTTTCAATTTTTCTATGGCTGTGTCTTTCAGTTGTCCGCATCGTTGTGGTGTTAGTTGTAGTTCATCTGCCATATCGTCTAATGTGCGGGGAAACGAACTATCCATTGCAAGTAATCCACGCATCACGGTTTCTTCTTTGGGTTTGAGATATGCGTGCATTTCCATTTCCAAGCATCTGCTCTCGTCTTCTCTGACCAATTCAAGGTCGGCATCCAAGTCTCCTGCTATCATGTCTCCGTATGTGAGGTGCTCGTCTTCATCAAAGTAGGTGTCCACCGACACAATCTGGAGGTTGTCATTCAAAAGGTTTTCCACTTTTTCTTCTTCCATGTCAAGTTTTGTTGCGATATACTCCGAATCTGGTTCATAACCATATTCTGCCTGATAGCGTTCAATTTCTTTTTTGATGCGTTTCAAAAGGAATATATCCTCTTTGTTTTTTGAATGCGACATGGTGTAAAACTGCATGATTTCTCCAAAGATATATTTTTTTGCAAAATAGATGAATCTTCCGTTTTTATCCATCTTGTCGGGGTTATACGCTTTTGCTGCATTTGTCATCCCGATGCAGGCACATTGGATTAGATCTTCCAAATTGCCCTGATAATCATATGCGTGTGCAAGACGCACCGCATAACGGAGGTTGCAGTTTATCAAGGTGTCAATATCTCCCTTTTTTGCCAGTTTGTCTTCTGTCGCTTTGTCAAGAAGCGGAAATGAGTTGATGTCTTTGAAGAAAATTCTGATTGATGAATCAGACTTGAAAAACTGGTTGCTTTTTGTGATGTGGGTTCTCATATTCTTCATAGTATTTGATTTTTCGTGAATTTTCTTTTCAAAATGCAAATATATGAACAATTTTTGTCATATATTGGCATTGTGCAATATTTTTCAAATTGTGCACTATATTTTATCTATGCCGAAAACACCAACTTCTTCCTTGTGAAGTGGAGTAGTACAAGTCCTTATCTTTTAATCTTTTTGTTGATAACCAATATTTTTTGACAGTAATTCGTGTAAAAAGAAAGGGAAAAATAACCATTTCAATACTCTTCCGATATAGTACGTTGTTCACCCAATGTCTCTACCTTTGTTCACCCAATTGTTTGGTCAAATTTGTCAGCAACATGGTAAATTTCGCTGAAACTGAAGATGTTTTCTATTTTAATACTTATCTTTGTCATAATCAATTGAGTTTTTTTTGTGCCAATATCAATTTTTGTGGAATTTTCGAGAGGATTTCGATTCTCTAGATGTTAAGTAAAACGTTTTTTTATTCGTTATGAAGATTAAATTCAAAAAAAGTGATCTGTTTTTTATATGCGCTATTATAGCAATGGCAGCATACGAATTAGGCGGACTAACCTCTGAAAAAGCGGATGTCACCGGGGAAAGGAACGGACACGGATATGTTGACCTTGGATTGCCAAGCGGCACACTATGGGCAACTAACAACCTTGGCGCCACAAAGCCTGAGGGCTATGGTAGTTATTACGCATGGGGTGAAATAAAAACTAAGGCTACATATACCATAGATAACAGTATCTGGTATGATGTTGGTCTTGACGAACTCAAATCGCAAGGTGTAATCAACAGCAGTGGTAATCTGACATCAGGATACGATGCTGCAACTGCCAACTGGGGTGCAGGATGGCGAATGCCGACACTCGACGAAATTAAAGAGTTGAAGAGCCGTTGCCGTTGGAGTTGGACTACCGTGAATGGGGTGAAAGGCTATAAAGTGACGGGTCCAAGTGGCAAGTCTATTTTTCTTCCTGCTGCTGGCGCGGAGTCCTACCTCGTCGGCAGTATCGGTTACTATTGGGGCTCGACGGCCTACGACTTTAGCTACTTCGCGTTCGATTCAGACAATTACGATTGGTACGGCAACTCCCGCGGCCTCGGTCTCAGTGTGCGTCCTGTCTCAGAATAAAGTGCCGCTCGAAGAGCGTATCCGATTATTTGATTATTTCTTAATGCCACAATAGAAATGGTGAATGTAGAAAGTGTAACGCCTTTCAAACTGATTCGTCTGATATAAGGATCTGATATAAGGAATTATAAGATGTGAGAAGAATGTAGGAAAAAACGACAACAAGCCAGTATAGAAGTAAATAGGCTACCTCTATGAAATTCATCTATTTAAGTGCGTATGGAAGTCTCCTTAATCAAAAAGGCTGAATTCGGAATCCGAACTCAGCCTTTTTCAAATTTTTCAATGCTTATTGTATTATTCTGTTGCTTTTGTTGCAGGTATGCCATCGCCCTCAGTTGTTGCAACTGATGGAGCAGACTGTGGCGCTGCAGGGCTTTCCCATTTGCCAATGCTTCTTAAATACATCTCTCGGTTGTAGGAGCGTGCTTCTTTCTCATTGTCAAACACTCTTTCTATTTCCAAGTCATATACCAAGATGGAGTTGGCTGGGATTGGACCCTTGGGTTGACGACCAAATCCAAGTTCACATGGCACCACAACTTTGGCTTTTCCGCCTTTTCGCATACAACTGATTGCCTGTTTCAAACCGCGTGGACTGATGCGGCTGACAGGCATCATGCGCTTCTTGCTTTCATCTGTGCTGTAAACCACGGTGTCGTTGGCAAGTTTGATGGTCATGTTGACCAACACAAACTTCTTGGAACCAATGGTGTCGCCACGACCTGGGGCAAGTTCTTTCATCAATACACACGGACCATCATACTTTTCGTATGGTTTTGGAAGCGCCTGCATGCCAGTCTCTTTCGCGGCTTCTTCCATAAAGACGTCGTTTTGCACTTTCATCTTACGGTATTCTTCCGCTTCCTTGTAGGCTTTCTGTAGGCGAAGGTCTTCAAAGAAATTGTCTTTCAACTCTCTTGCTTCCGCCAATGTGATGAGTGTGTTGGCTGTGTCGCCACGCATGGCTGTGATGAAACCGGCAATGATGGCCTCGCGATTGAGCAGGGTGTCGCCGCCAGGAACGATTCGGTCCATGCCATTCGAGTAGTTGCAACCAACTGTGAATCCAAAGGCATAACTCAGGCTGTCTTCACGGCTTTTCAAATCTACGCGTTCAGCTTTGTTTTGGCAGGATGTTAATGAGACGCCAGACAAAAGGGCTAAACTCGATAGGGTTGTGGCAACTAATCTTTTTGTGTTCATGTTGTTTATATAGTTGGCTTATTATACAGCTTCTTACTTGTTTTCTTTGGCCATCTTTTCCATGTAGGCGCTGAATTCTTTTTGATTCTTGAACACCTTCACGATTTCAACGTCGAAAACCAATGTTGAGTTGGCTGGAATATCATCACCCATTGCACGATTTCCGTATCCCAAACTAGATGGTATAACGATGGTTGCTTTTTCGTTTTCTTTCATAGTCACCATCGCCTGTGAGAATCCTGGAATAAGTTGGCTGGCATTCATCGGCGCTGGACGTCCGTGCTTGTCTGTGCTGTCAAATACTTTTCCGTCGAGCAATTTTCCTGTGTAGTTTACAAGAACAAAACTGGTGTCGGTTACTGATGCGCCCTTGCCTTCTGCTGTCACTTTCATCATGACTTCTGAGTTGCCCACAAATTTGGCGAAACGAGGGTTGGTGTTTGGACCGATTTTCTTGAATCCTTCAGCCTCATATTTAGGAACTACATTTTCATTGTATTCCTTGTCTGCCTGCTCATTGTCGCTCTTCATTTTCAACTCTTCTTTTTCTCTGACCTGTTTGAAGTAGTTTGTCATGGCTGCTTTCGTCTGATCTTCGTTCATCTTGTCAGAAGTAGAGTCATTCATGATGGCATTTACAAAGCCTGAAATGATGGCTTTTTTGTTGAGGGATTCCATTCCTCCTGGAAAACGTTCCAAATTTGATGCCATTTCTGCATAGAGGCTTTTGCCTATGTTATAGCTTACGCTGTCTTCCAAAGTGGCCAACTTTTCGTTTTGTGACATGGTTTTGTAGTCTCCATTGTTGCATGAATTCAATGCCATGCTGCTGATTGCTGCCATTGCAGCGATTTTTGCGATTTTCATTTTTATTTTTTATGTTTTTTCTTGTTTTTTTTCATTTTCTTCAAACTCACAGCTCATGGCTCAAGGCTCACAGCTCACAGCTCACTCCTCATCTTCTCTGATAAGGCTTGAACTGGTATTTTGATTGTGGAACAGGACGGGCTTGTGGCGCAGTCTCTGCTTTGCCCACATCTACGAGTTCAACGTCGAACACCAAAACAGAGTTGGCTGGAATTTTACCCATGGCACGTTCGCCATAGCCCAATTCAGACGGAATCCAGAAACGGAACTTTGAACCGATTTTCATCAACTGAATGCCTTCTGTCCAACCTTTGATGACCTGATTGAGTTGCAATTCAATTGGATTGTCTTGTCTTTCGTCAAAAACCGTGCCGTCTGTCAATGTTCCTTTATAGAGCACTTTTACTTTGTCTGAGGCTCCCGGATGAATGCCGTTTCCTTCTTTCAGCACTTGATATTGCAGACCGCTCTTTGTGGCGATTACGCCTGGTTGCTGTGCGTTCTTGGCCATGAAAGCGTCGTTGGCAATCTTTGCTTTTTCCTTTTCTGCTTCCATCTGCTTCATCATGTAACTCTGGATGACGCCACTTGAGTTTTCCGCCTTCACCAGAAGATTGGTGGTGTCGTTATAGGCAACTTTGGTTAATGCTTCTATAAACAGGTTCATGTTGACGGGCTGGCCGGGAAACTGCTGAAACTGTTGCATGATGCTCGATGCGACATTTACGCCCAATGCGTAGCTCACCGAGTCATGGGCTGTTTTCAATGCTGGGGCTGGCGCTTTTTTTGCAGCAAACGCTCCCTGGCCCATTGCGCTTACTCCGAGGAGTGCAGCGATTATCAATGATTTTTTCATGTTGTCTTTTTCGGTTTGTTGTTCTTAGAGAATCTCCAATAACTCAACGTCGAAAATCAATGTTGAGTTTGGTTGAATGTCTGCACCTGCACCGTGCTGACCGTATGCCAAGTCTGATGGAATGTGAAGTCTCCATTTTGAACCGACTGGCATCAACTGCAATGCTTCTACCCAGCCAGGTATCACGCGGTTTACTGGGAAATCGGCTGGCTCCTTGCGAGCATAACTGCTGTCGAATACCTTCCCGTTGAGCAGTCTGCCTTCGTAGTGGCAGCGCACTGTGTCGGTTTCCTTTGGCTTTGCACCGGTGCCGGCTTTGATGATTTCATATTGCAAACCGCTGGCTGTAACGATTACGCCTTCACGCTCTTTGTTTTTTGCCAGGTATTCTGCGCCTGCCTTGATGTTTATTTCGTCGGCTTCTGCCTGAAGTTTATTGAAATAGGCGTCGATGATTTCACGCGCTTCTTCCATTGCGTAGCGTGGCTGTTTGCCTTCATACACGGCTTTCATTGCTTCTGCAAATGCTTCTACATCGAGGTTTTGGATACCTGTTCCTTTGAAGTTGTTGGCCATCGTCATGCCAAGTGCATAGCTTACTTCTTCCATTTTATTTTTAATTTCTTGTTTTGTTTCTTTTTGAATTTAATGCGTTTATACGAATAAACGCGTGGGTTGATGTTGTTTTTTCATCCATGGCCGGTTGGCGAAAACTGGCAGAATGGACAAACGGACATTTATAAAACGCAAAAATAGTGATTTTATTCTAATTTTTAAGCATTTTCATTCCATCGTTTTTGCTATCTTCTCAATGTTCAGACTGCGTGCCGATGCGTCAAAGATTCTGCGATATACGCCATTCATGCTGTAGCATTCTTCGTGTGTTCCATGTTCCATCACTTTGCCATGCTCCATGGAATAGATGGTCTCTGAATCGATGATTTGCGACAGACTGTGTGAAATGATGATGACTGTGCGGTCTTTCTTGATGGCGTCGATGCTGTTCTTTATTTGCTCTGTTGCGATGGCGTCTAGGCTGGCTGTCGGTTCATCTAGGAAAATGATTGGCGGATTTTTGATGAACATACGCGCTATGGCCACACGTTGTTGTTGTCCACCAGACAGTTCGGTGGCTTTGGTCTCAAATTTCTTTGGCAGATTCATCACTTGGTCGTAGATGTATGCTTTCTTTGTGGCTTCTTCCACTTCTTCATCGGTTGCTTTTTCATTTCCGTAGCGGATGTTCTCGGCTATTGTGCCGTCAAATATGTGATTTTTTTGCAACACCAGACCGATGTTGTCGCGAAGGTATTGTGTGTCCCAGTCGCGTAGATCCACCCCGTCGAGTAAGATTCTTCCGCAATCCGGCATGTAGAATTTGTCGAGCAGATTCACCACGGTGCTCTTTCCTGCGCCGCTAAGGCCCACTAATGCAGTGATGGTGCTTGGCTCTATCGTCATGTTCACTCCAAAAAGTGCCTTTGTCCCATTCGGGTAGGTGAAATCCACTCCTTGCAGTTCAAATTTTCCCAGCACTTTTTCAGGTTTGTACGTGCCGCTTGGCTCTTTTTCGCTATCCGAATTCATGATCTCGAAATATCCTTCTGAATAGATGAGCGCGTCGTTCAGCTCGTCGTAGATGCGGTGCAATTGGCGAATAGGGGCGGATACGTTGTTGAACAGCATGATGTGATACATGATGGCTCCAATGGTCATAACCCCTCCAAGCACGAAGTAAGCTGTGAGAATGATGATGAGTACCACGCCAATCTGTTCTACAAAACTTTTCAGTGCGTCGAAATAATAAGCGGTTTTGCGGGTGACAAGTTGGTTGTCGGTGATGTCGTGCTGGAGTTTCAGTTGTTTCTGTCCTTCTATCTGTTCTCTGTTGAATGATTTGATGACGTTGATTGACTCCAATATGTTCATGATGCCATGGTTTTTTGCCTCACGGGAGTAGCGCAGATTCTCTCTCCAACCTTTCAGTTTTTTTGCCTGAAAATAGGTGATGATGAAGTAGATGGGGACGATGAACAATGCTGTCAGCCCGACATATACGTTTTGCTTGAACATCAAGATAAGTGCCAGAATAGCACTGCTGAACAGGGGCAGAATGTCAATGAAGAAAATCTGAATCATGCGGGTCATGCTGCTCACGCCCCGGTCGATGCGGGTTTGCAGTTTGCCAGGCTCATTTCCGTTTCTGCTGAAGAAAGCCAGACGGTAGGTAAGCATTTTCTCGATGATGTTCTGCGCAAGGTCTTGAGAGATGTAGATGCGGAGTTTTTCGCCGAAAAAGCGTTGGCCGAACGAAATCAGGGCGCTCAGCAACTCTTTACCAAGCAATATGACTGTGATGGTGATGAGAATGGTTTTTCCTTCCAGCATGCCTTTGCCTGCCTGAACAAGTTTGTTGATTTCATCTACCGACCAGTTGAGTACAACTGCGTTGACCTGGGCTGTGACTGAACCGACTAAGGTCAGAACCAGGGTGCATACTACAAGCCATTTGTAGGGCTTGACGAATGGAATGACATTTTTGAAAATACCGAAGTTTGTCATTTTTTTACATTTTCTTTATTATTGGTTTTGCTTGAGATTTTTTTTCAAAAAAATGTTTTCTCTTTTTCACTTGGCTATTCAGACACGATGCCTTTGAAAAAAACGAAAATGCCCACGATGCTTGTGAGTATTCCGTAATGGCCATAGTTTTCCAATTGCAAGTCGCTGAAAAGTAAGGTGAAGCCGGTGACAAACAAAAGAAGCCCGCAGATAGTCAAGACATTGATTTTAAATTCGCTTTGTTCTTCTGCCTCTTTGGGTGCCAATGCGGCTTGTGCTGCAGCCAGGTCTTCTTCTCGCACCAGCAGATTGATGCCTTTGTAGGTGTTTTCTATGAAGTTTTGTGTGAAAATGGTGCTGCCGGTTATTTCCGATTCTATTCCGTTTTCCGCTAAAATTCGCTGACCTTCAAGTGCTTCTGCTTCTGTACAGTATTTGTTTGCAATTGCCAGTTCTTCTGTCATGTTTCTTGTTTTATATCTACAATTATTGAGCAAATTTATGCATTTTTTTGCGTTAATTCTGTTTTTTTCTTAAATTTGAGACATCAAACTGCATGTGATGTCTTTATTTTTAATACGCCGATAGGCGAAATATCTTATTTCTAATATGTTTATTAAGCTTTACAAAGTAGTTTTTGGCATTTTTTTGCTTTTTCTAGGTTGCTTGAATGCCAGTGCGCAGAATTATCCTGCCAACACTCCTGTCGCTCTCAATGGAAAATTGAAAGTTTCAGGAACCCAACTCGTTAACGCTTGTGGTAACCCCATTCAGTTGAGAGGTATGAGTACTCATGGTCCTCAGTGGTATCAAAACTGTTACAGCGAGGAGTCGCTTGACGTTCTTGTGAAAGACTGGGGCATCTCCATCTTCCGCTTGGCAATGTATGTGGAGGAACAAGGATACGTCAATAACCCGAATTTCTGGCGTGGTTGGATCGACAATATGGTCGATGCTTGCGGCAAACGTGGCATCTATTGCCTTATCGACTGGCATGTGCTCAATCCGGGCAACCCTAACGCCAATAAGTCCGCTGCAATTGATTTCTGGAAGTATATGTCCACCAAGCACGGCTCTAAAGCCCATGTGCTTTATGAAATCTGCAACGAACCGAATGGCGTCGATTGGGGTACGGTGAAGTCTTATGCAACCGACATCATTAGCACTATCCGTAACAACAACGACCCTACAGTCATCATCGTGGGCACTCCAACATGGAGTCAGGATGTTGACATCGCCTCTCAAAACAAACTGACTGGCGATAACATCATGTACACTCTTCACTTCTATGCTGGATCACACAGAGGTGAACTTCGTTCTAAGGCGCAAACTGCTCTCAGCAATGGAGCTCCAATCTTCATTACTGAGTTTGGTACTAGCCATGCAAGCGGAGATGCCAATTATAGCCCTGATGAAACTAAGACTTGGATCAACTGGGCCAACGAAAGAAAAATCAGTTGGGTGTGCTGGAGTTATGCCGACAAAGGAGAGGTTTCTTCTACTTTGATCCCGGGTTCATGTAATAGCAAAAACTGGAACAATACCAGCGAATGCGGTACTTTGATTAAAGGACTCATTAAAGCGAATCCTTTCTCTTATATTGCTTGTAATGGCGATAATAATAACCAACAGCCTGATAATAACAATAATAACAACAACCAGCAGCCAGATAATAACAACAATAACAACAACCAGCAGCCTGATAACAACAACAATAACAACAACCAGCAGCCTGACAACAACAATAACAACAACCAGCAGCCTGATAACAACAACAATAACAACAATCAGCAGCCTGATAATAACCAACCTGTTGTTTATCCTTCTCTCGTTCAAAATGTTACCAATGGCGATGTCTATCGTATTGTCAACAAGAATAGTGGCAAGGTTATGGCCATCGAAAATGGTGCGGAACTGAAGCAGGTTACTCGCAACGAGCAGGATTCTAAGCAATTGTTTAGTTTGGAAGAAAAGGATGGCTACTACTTCATGCGTAGTGTGGATAGCAAATCTGTTTTGACGAATAAATATGTGAACAACGATGGTACTGCTATTTCACAGGAGGAAGTCAGCAATTACGACAACCCAAGCCAAAAATGGGGATTCAAGAAAGCAAATGAGTGGTTCTTGATTTCTAATAAGTCTGATTACAGCGCAAGCAAAGTGCTTGCAGTGGAAAATGCTTCTAAGTCAGATAATGCAAAGGTTGTCATCTTTTCTTCTAAGAACTCTGATGAACAATTTTGGGGACTTGAATATGTTTATACTCCAGACAAAACTGATGTAGAGGTTGTTCCTTCCGCTTATTTTGCTGTCATTCCTTCTGCCGTTGAAGATGTGTTTGTTGTAGGTACTGTCAACTACGATGAACAGTTCGTGGTTGATGTCTATGCTCCGAATGGTGGCTTGCGCAAGCATTTTGAATCCGACGAGGTGTTCAACATCGGCGACCTCGCTAAAGGTCCTTATCTCGTTGTCGTTTCAGACATCGATGGAAAGCGTTTGTATAGTCAGGTCGTGATTAAGAAATAATGAGATAGTTTCAATCGCAGTGCATTGAAAACTAATGATAATCCCCTCTGAATCTTCTATCCATGAAGATTCAGAGGGGATTTGGTTTTATTTGTTTCTCACCGCTCGCGCAATCACCATTCCCATGGTCCAGGCGGCTTGAAGGTTGAATCCTCCGGTCACTCCATCAACGTCGGTAATTTCTCCGGCGAAATATAGATTAGGATGTTTTTTGCATTCTAGGGTGTTGCTGTCCAATTCGCCGAGTGAGATGCCTCCACAGGTCACAAATTCTTCTTTGTATTGGCCTTTCCCTGTGATGGCGTGACAGTCTGCGCTGAGCATTTCGGTCATTTTGTTGAGTTCTTTTTTGCCAACGTCGCTCCATCGCTTGTTTTCGGCTATGCCTATTCTGCTGAGCATATATGTCCAATGCCTTTTGGTGAGGCCATCCGGTGGGGTGTTGGCGACCATTTTCCCGTTGTCTGTTGCTTTGTGTTGCTCCAGCGTGGCGCGCACTTCATCCTGGCTCAGATCGGGCAACCAGTTCACCATCACTTCGCCTTTGTAGTCATGCTCTGCCAGCCAGCGGGCTCCTTGACTGCTGAGTTTCAATATGGCCGGACCGCTCATGCCCCAGTGGGTGATGAGCAAAGGTCCTTCGGCTTTGTATTTTGTTCCGGTAAGGATGGTTGTGGTATGTTCCACCACAATGCCCTGAAGGTCTTTCAGCCCTGGGGTGTCGATGCAAAAGGTAAACAACGAGGGCACTGGTGGTGTCACTTCTATGCCGAGGTCGGTATATGGCGTAAATCCCGCTATCTTGGGACTTCCTCCTGTCGTCACAATGACAACATCGGCTTCGATGTTTTTTTTGCTTTCGTCGCTGAAGGTCAGTGTGTATGAAGAATCGGCTGATGGGTGGGAAATGCTTTTTACGCGATGGCTCAGATGCAGTTCTACGTTTGCCAAGCGCATACCTGTCAGCAATGTGTTCACAATCTGCATGGCATCCTGGCTTTGTGGAAATATGCATCCGTCTGGCTGGGAAATAAGGCGCACTCCTTCTTTTTCCCACCATTTCCGCGTATCTTCAGGGCTAAATTGTTTGAATAGTTTTTTCAATAGTTTTTCGCCGCGTGGATAGACTTGCCCCAAACTCTTCACATTCTCCCAGCTGTTTGTCAGATTGCAGCGGCCTCCTCCAGTGATGGCGACTTTTGCAAGTGCTTTGGTTCCGCTTTCATAGACCGAGACGTGACACTCTGGGTGGAGGCGTTTCAGATTTAACGCACAAAAACATCCGGCAGCTCCGGCCCCTACGATGGCGATTCTTTTCCCCATTGTCTTTCTAAACGGTTATTCTTTGGTGAGGTCTGCTTCTGTGATCTCACACATCTTTATCAAATCCTCAGGGTTGATTTCCAGTTGAAGACCTCTCACGCCTGCGCTGACATAAATGTAATCAAACAATATACAGGTTTCGTGTATATAGGTCGGATATTTCTTTTTCATACCAATGGGACTGCATCCTCCGCGTATATACCCCGTCAGGCCCAACAACTCTTTCATGGCGACCATGTCGCAGTTTTTGTTGCCGCTGACTTTGGCTGCTTTCTTCAAATCCACTTCGTCGTTTCCTGGTACCACGCACACAAACACGCCGCTTTTATCGCCTCTCAACACCAGAGTCTTAAATACTTGCTCTATAGGCTCATTGAGTTGGGCGGCTATGTGTTGCGCGCTTAGGTCGTTCTCATCTACAATATAGGGAACCAATTTATATGCCACGCCTGCTTGGTCGAGCAAACGCGCCGCATTGGTCTTATTTATTTTATCATCTTTTTCTTTCATCTTTTCAAAACGGAATTATACACTTTAGACTTGTACAAAATAGAATCGACTACACTTCCGCCTCTTCTACAAAAGCAAAATACATTGTTAATTTTCCATTATCGTTTGTAATAACCATTTTCCCTTTACTAATTATATCCATACCAATCAATGCAAAATCTAGGCTGTTCGAAGTAGGGTGTACTTGTACGAATTTGGAGTCAAGCTCGAAAGTCGTCATATAAACAGAACTCATAGTTTTGCCGTTATTTCCATCAACGATGCTTGTACAGATTGCCTTTAACATCAACAATTGAGCATAATATTCAGGAATTGAGGAACGACTTGCGCCTGTGTCCCACAAACAGTCAATTTCAACATAATTCAGATAACTGTTGTATATTCTTACTTTGCTTCGAAATGATTGTGTTTTGATGTCAAAAGGAATGATTATCATATCTATCATAATGGAAGAGTGAATTTCTTATTGACAATTATAAACTCACCAGTTGATAATTTAAATATATTTGTTGCTGATGTCACAACTTCTTCAAATATATCGTTATTAAATATTATTTTTTTGTTTTTTATAAGATACCAAGAGTCTTCCTTGTCCATCTTATCAGGATTTGCAATTATCCATTCTAAATCCATTTTCTGATCATCCGATAGTCCATCATAATGATTTCCTGAATTTTCCCATTCATGTTTTGATTCTAAATTTGATTTTGACAGAATGTTGGATAAATTCTTTTTTGCCTCATCTGCTCTTTTAATTACCTCCTTAAGACTAAATTCTTTGTTCTTTTCAAGAACAAGAAACTCTGTTTTATCTTCTCCCATAATATACATAATTATCGATAATATCGCCTTTTTTTGTAAGTTCCTCTTGTTTCTTTAGTATGCGTTCCATCTCATCTATTGACTGAATGGAAGCTCCTGATGTGTCTGCAATTTCTAAAGCACTTTGATTTGCTGCACGTTCTTTTCTAAGGTGCTCTGGATGGTGACCCTCTCTGTTAAGTAGATGTCCGTACTCATGAGAATCAATTATGGCCTGTTCAAATTTATGGCATTTATTATGAAATGTATAAATTGGATCTCCAGTCTGTGGATTTCTGTAAATCATAACAGAGTCTGATTGGTAATTTGGCACTTCTTGAGCGAATCTTTGAGCATTTTCTTTTGATATATTCCTGCTCAGATAAAACTCAGGAGAGTTTAATTCTTGCGGTGTACCTCTGTGATAAGTTCCACTTCTCTCCATAAGATATCTTCCTCTATTACTAATCTTCTTCGAGTCTTTTTTGAATCTATGATCAAAATTCTCAGCTTCGCTTATGAAATCTCTATTGCTTCTGAATTTCTGAGATTTTAACGATTTATTCATTTCTGCGGTGAGACCATCAAGATGATTAGTCGTGTAACGATAACCTTTTGCTGCCAATTTTTCTTCTGCTTTTTTGATGCCAGAATTCACTGCGTTACGTTTCTTTGTTTGAGAGATGACCTGTGGGGAGTTTTCTAATCCAGATTGTTTTAAATTATTTTCAATATCTCGGTTAATTCCAACCTTCTTTCTGAATTTCTGTCTATACACGTCTTTTTCTCTTGCTATTCTATAAGCAAGATCAGACATCTCCTTAGACAAAGGATTCTTTCTTTGATTTATATTCATTGCATATATTCCTTCCAACTTTTGAATTTTCTTAAGCTGGCCTGGGATTGATGCGCTATATTTTTTTTGTCTGTATATTTTCATAATTAATTTTTTTTGCATTTTTGGAAATTTTAAATCTTGGATGTTCTTCGTAAAAAAACAAAGGTGCATCATCTCCAAGTTCTGAAATTAAATTTCTTTCAATATCGATCAGTATTTCTTTAGTATCATTGCTAATAGGACAACCATCCCCTTTGTATAACACACAAAAACAATCATGTGATTTGTTATAAAAATATATAATACTAATTTGTTCGTTATCTTTTACGATTGGTGCATAATACTTAATAATTTTGTTTATGATATTTTTTTTCCCTTTCATGACTTAAACGAATTTAAGATAATCCAAATATTGTTTTTAATTCATTAATGATTTCTGTCGCATTATTTAGGATACCCACACTTTCTTTTTTATTAAAAATCCCAACCTTATAGTCAGCCTTTTTTCTATCGCTTTTCAAACAATGAATGCTGGATCTAATACTCGCTGATCGGGTTTTATCACCACTTATAACTTCTATTCTACTTTCTAAATTAGAGATGATTTGAGAATGATCAAGACTTTGCTTATCATAAGGTATTGGTTTGTATTCACATACATTTAGTATATATTTTGCATACTGAAAAACTGCATAATATGAACAATGTATGCTTGATGTGTATCTCCCAGCATTAATTAGCAACTCTGCTGAATCTAAATTTTCTTGAGACTTTTTGTTCATATTCTATAAAACACTTAATTCTACAATTCTATCAAACCCAACATTTATATCTCTATAATTCAGTCTATAACAGAATTCATCTACATATTTCTGCATGTGCTTCACAGAAATATGATGATAAATTCCAAATACAGCTCTTTTCAGTACAGACCAACAGCCCTCAATACCATTTGTATGTTGATCACTACCAAGAGAAAAGACTGTAGAATGATCCACCTTCACCCTTTTATAGTTTCTGAGATTTTTTGTCTTGTCGTCCAAAATGTTATAACCACTGAATTGGTCGGTCATAACTGTGATTCCCTCTTTACAAACAGAATCGAGAACCTCCATCAACTGTTCTCCTGTTAATTGTTTTCCGCCTGCGTCTGGTAATGCTACTTTCGCATATATTTTTCCTGAGCTACGTTCTTTCACTCCAATAACAGGGACTTTATCTGTTCCTCTTCCTCTTTTAGAACTGGTTGGTGTATGATGATTGTTCTTTCTTGGCTTACCTCCAACATAAGTTTCGTCAATTTCAACCAATGCATCAAATGTCTCTTTATACGATTCTTTACCCATGCAACCTCTTATTTGATGCAACATTCTCCATGCAGAACGATAAGAACCAATGCCAGTTTCTCTTTGAAGTTGTAAAGCGCTAATGCCTTTCTTTGAAATAATTACCAAATTAATAGCATAGAGCCAAAGCCTCAAATCCAAATGAGTATTCTCAAAAATAGTTCCTACCAATGCAGAAAACTCGCATCTGCAGTTGTTGCAATAGAGTTTTCTCCTATCATAGTTTTGATGATAGATGCCTTTGTGAACACATCCGCAATTTGGACAAACATATCCACCTTTATATTTAGTTGCAACTATAAAATCAATTGCCTCGTTTTCTGTAGGAAATCTTTTTGTAAACTCTAAGAAATTCATAAAAATATACTTTCGTTAAACTTCACTACAAAAATAAGGAATTGAACTAAATTTTACAAGTCTAAAGTGTATAATTCCGTTTCAAAATAATTAAAAGCTCACCGCTCACAACTCATAGCTCACAACTCACCGCTCTATGGCTTTCTCACGCGGATGGTCTGGCCTACTGAAATAGAGTTGCCATCCAGATTGTTCCATTTTTGCAAATCGGATACACTGCAACCTGCTCGGCGCGATATGTTGTAGAGGGTGTCTCCTGAAACTACGGTGTGGTATGGACCTGTGATGGTCTTGATTCCGTTGTTGCTCTGCTCGTTTGTCTGATTCTCAGCAGGCTTGGTTTGTTCGTTTTTGCTCTCGTTGACTTTTTCGTCTGTTTTAGCGGTGTTGTTGGTTTGTTCTTCTTTCTTTTTCTTAGCTTCTTTTTCGGCTTCTTTGCGAGCCTTTTCTGCTTCTTTCTCCGCTTCTTTCTGGCGTTTCAATGCTTCTTTTTGTTCTTTCTCTGCTTGCTTTGCCAGCTCTTTTTCTTTCTTTGCTGCGTCTTTTTCAGCGTTGGCATATTCCTTCAGGGCACGTTTTATGCTTTTGTCGGAAGTGATGCGGCGTGCCTTCTTGTAGCGGTCTTCGTAATATTTGAGGCTGCTGCTGGTTGTGGTGATTCCTACGCTGCTCGATGCGTGGATGAAGGTGAATACGCCTTTTTTTGCACTTACTACAATTCCGACGTGGCCGATGTCTTTCCCGATTTTGCTGCCGTTGAAGAATACTAGGTCGCCTGGGCGAAGGCGTTTTCTGCGTACGCGTTTCCCCTGTTTGCTCTGGTCTTCGCTGGTCCGTTTGAGCGTGATTCCCAACTTTTTGAAGCAGTGATAAGTGAATCCGCTGCAATCAAAAGCATAGGGACCTGTAGCCCCGCTTCTGTATGGACGGCGAATCAGGGTTTTTGAATAGTCGAGCATCTCTTCCACACTCTTCTTTTCTGGTTTTTCGGTAATCGCGGCTTCTTTGGAATAGGCTCCCGCACACGATAGCATCAGTGCGGCAACGAGTAGTGTCGTCTTGTTTAAGACAAGCTTGAAAAGGTTTTTCTGGATGTATGTTGGGGCGTTGTTCATATCATATTTATTTACTTGATGGATGAGTTTTCTGCTCATATAAAAACAAAGATAGTGATATTTGAATTAATTTTTCGTTTTTTTTCTATGCCTATTGTCGCTTTTAAGTTTTTTTTATGTCGTTTTTTGCCTTTTTTTCTTAATTTTGTCCGATTAATACGCGTTTTCATGCGTATTCGCATTTTTGTGCTCTTTGCATTTAATGTTTTATTATGGATCCTGAAGTTAGTTTAGATCATAACAACAATACACAGATAACCGATTGCATGGGTACTTTTCCAAAGGCTGTAAAGCGTCTTTTTGATGTGCTTTGTGCCTTGGTTTGCTTGCTCTTGTTTTCTCCTCTTTTCCTTTTGTGCTTCGTTTTGGTGAAGTTGGAAGATGGTGGACCGGTTATTTATTCCCAAGAAAGAATTGGCCGAAATGGCACTCCTTTTTTCATTCATAAGTTCCGCTCAATGAGAACTGATGCGGAAAAGGCGGGGCCTCAACTTTGCTCTGCTGACATTTCTGAAGACAACCGACTTACCAAGGTCGGCAAGTTCCTTCGTGGACATCATCTCGACGAACTTCCTCAGTTTTGGAACGTTCTCGTGGGCGATATGTCTTTTGTAGGTCCTCGTCCCGAACGCAAATTTTTTATCGACCAGATTATGCAGCATGATGCCCGCTATGAGTTGCTTTATCAAATCAGACCTGGCATCTCTTCTTATGCAACCATCTATAATGGTTATACCGATACCATGGAAAAGATGCTCAAGCGTTTGGAATACGACCTTTATTATTTGCAGCATCGTAGTCTGATGCTCGATGTGCGCATCATTTTGCTCACTTTCTATAAGATTGTGACAGGTAGAGTTTTCTAAAAAGCATTACGGTTTTCCCGGAAGTCTTTTTCATTCTTTCCAAATTTCAATTTCTATGCCATAGTGGCCGTTGTCTTCCGTCAGCAGCAGGTAACCTTCTTCTATCTTCCCTTCGCTTATCTTTATAGGGTGTGCTTGGCTGCGTGTCGCGGCTCTTTCTTGCAACTCTTTCTCCCCTTTGCAGTGAATGGTGGCAAACTCTCCGTGTGCTCCTTTTTTCACCCATTTCCTGTAAAATTCATGGGCGGCCATGCCCATGGTCATGCGTAGGTTGATTTCCACACACGGGTTTAAGCGCGTTTCCCCTCCAATTTCTCCTGTGAGCATATCTATTCCAACAACTCCGTTGTAGTTTGGTGCGATGTTTTGGATAATCCATAGACCGATGGCTTCTTTTAGTTGGCCCACTGTTTTGTCATCTCCGATTTCCGATGCTATTTGTTGCTCGATCTGTTCGTCGTCTTCCAGTCTGTTACAGCGATACACACCGGCGCTGTCCGCTTCAAAGTGCGATAGACCGACATACTCAACCTGTCCGTTCCGACATTCAAATTCCATGGCATAGTCGCTCTTTTTCCTCCATATCGGTTCGATCATCACACTTCCCACACGTTCAATGATGCTTTTGCTCCAGCGTTCCACGTTGAAGTCATATCCGTTCAGCGCCCACCAAAGTCCGCGTCCGCTGCCGCTCAATGGAGATTTCAGGAGATATTGTCCGTTTTCACAGAGTGTTTTTATGAGTTGTTGGTCATTGGTCTCTATGGGCGTTTGTTTGCTGTCGAATAGTCCCGATTCGGCCAGTGTTTTTAACAGCGAAATGGTTTTGTTTCGGTGGCTCCAGGTGCGGATGTGTTCTAAATCGGGTATGACAGGATGCTTTACTCCGTAGCTGATGGGCTTGAATGCGACTGAGGGGTCCCATCCCCACGGACGTAGCTCGTCGGAGACTTCAAGTTCCATTCTTTTCCCTTTTTTGCTGACGGAGATGAATTTGTCTGTATAGTCAATTCCGAGTTCCTGCATTGCTTCCTGGGTGTGTTCATTCAGGTGTGGGCGTTTGTTGCCTTCTTCCATCACCCATGTTTTGCCTGTTTCCCCCAGCCAAAAGGCGAGCATCCGCAGGTCGCAGTTCATGGCGCGTGCTACTTTTGGGGCGATGTAATACGGATCGTTTGCTGCTAAGGCCAGGTCATGCTCAAAGTTCATCACCCATATTTCTTTATGCGCTGCCATTCCTTTTTCGACGTTTCTGGTTGATTTATCCGATCGACGCCATGACAAAGTCGTCCCATATTCTGAACTCAATGTCATAAGATATGTTCTTTGCGATGTCGAGCACTTTGCCATTCCCTTCATTTCCGCTAATGTTTATTTCGGTGATGCGTATGGCTTCTTGAAAGTCCCACAGGTGTTTGCCTCCTATTTTGTACAAAGCTTCTTTGGTGGTCCATGCCAGCAAGGCATTCAGAGCGTCATCATCAGTGGGCTTTAATGCCAATTCTTCTGGCACCATGAATTTAGGGGCGACGCGCAGCACTTTGGCTGTGCCGTCTTTGCCGACGCTTCTTTTTTCGATGTCTATCCCGACCGGAGAACCTGTGGTGTTTACCATGATGCAGGCAAAGTCGCCGGTGTGCGCTATGCTGATGCTTTTAGTGTCGTTTTCCAAATATGGTCGTCCTTCTTCGGTATAGGCTATGCGTGAGGTAGGGTAGTGCAGTTTCAGCAGGTGACGGATGTGCGCCCATTCCCTGCGTCGTTTGCTTCTCAGTTTTTGATAGTCCTCGCTTTGGTCGCAACCGGCTTCAATGGCGGTCGATTCCGTGTCTTCCTCCATTTTCCATATCCATATTTTGCTCCCTTTGAGGGTGCTGGTCTCAAATATCTGCATGGAAGGTTATTCTTTCTTTTCGATTACCGTTTTGGTGGCCACTACAAAAAGGGTAATGACGGCAAGGAAATACATCACGTCGCGGCTGTCGATTACGCCTCGGCTCATGGATTCATAGTGAGCGCTGATGCCAAAGCTGCTGATCAGGTTTTGAGTGGCGCCGCTGTTGCTGAGCATGGAAAGCAGGTCGAATCCGTAATAAAATGACGCGCTGAGCACTGCCGATACGATAAATGCTATGATCTGATTGTCGGTGATGCTTGATGCGAAGACTCCAACTGCCACATACACGCCGGCCAAGAATACCAAGCCGATATATGATCCCCATGTTCCTCCCATATCCATGTTGCCCACGGGGTCTCCCATCCAGTAAACGCTGGTTACGTAGATGAGGGTCGGCACCAGCGATATGATGACGAGGATGAGCCCTGCGAAATATTTGCTGAGTACGATGCTGAGTCGGCTGATGGGGTGGCTCAAAAGTAATTCTAATGTGCCCGTTCGCTTTTCTTCTGCGATGAGGCGCATGGTCAGTGCTGGCACCAAAAACAGGTAAAGCATCGGCGCCATGATGAACAGACCGTCAACGTTGGCGTAGCCGTTTTCTATAATGTTGTAGTTGCCTTTAAACACCCATAAAAACAGACTTGTTATCAATAAAAACACACCGATGACGATATATCCCATTGCACTGCTGAAAAAGGTGCTTAGTTCTTTGCGCAATAATACGAGCATATTTCTTTAATTTTCGTTTCGTTTTCAGAAGTTGTTTAAATTTTTGTTGGAGATTTTTATATGTGTATTTTTCAGGATGTTTTGAAGAGAATCTGAAAGGAGCAATGGATGCCCATTGTGACTGAAGATTCACTCAAAACAGACGAAAAAGACCTATATAAAACCCAAAAGAAGCAGTTCGCAAAAATTTAAACAGCTTCTTACTTTCAGTTTCCACGAATCCTGTTTCGGAATATAATTGGCATAATTTCAAAATGCCAAGGCCAATTTGAGTGTAAATCCCTAAATCTTCCGTATCTTTGTAGAAGCAGTTCGCAAGAATTTCAACAGCTTCTAAATATTGTTCGATTCTGGCGAAACCATTAATAATTTGTATTTATATAATAAATATATGAAAATTCAAAGTTGTTCATTTCTACTAATGGCTCTTCTGTCTGGTTGTATGGGACAAAAATCAGAAAAAACTACCGATGCGGTAGCAGATTCGTCAAAAACTGAATCGCTTTCCAATGCGAATCCTGATAATAATGCTGTTTCAGCCAATGCGGTTGTCGATGTCCCGTATGGGCGTTGGATGCAGTTGTCGAATGCTGATGAAGATATTTCCTACCCTTGGCAGATCTACATTGATAAGGAACAGATCTTCTTGGCGGAAGTCGGTTGGCACGATGCAGGGGCTCAACTAGATGGTACTTACAAGGTTGTAAACAATGATGCCGCCATTCCTGGTTCAGATCAAAGTGAAAAAGGATGGATAAATTTGAAATGCCAACTTAAAGCTGGAATGGACGAAAGCAGCAAATCTTTTGAGGTGAACATGAGATTGAGAGTGAACGATTTGGGCGCCTTGTCGGTTAGCATGGATGAACCCGACCTCATCAGTGCTTTCAAAAATGCTTCCGTTGTTGATTTTTATGACAGATCTGGTGAACATGATGATATTAAATGGCCTGCAGATAATTGCAAAACGAAAGTTGATTTGCTCCATTTGTTACGAGATGTGTATGCCTATGAGTATGACGAGCCTGTTTACATGCTCTGCAAATATCTGTCCAAACCTTCTGAAAAACTTTCCGACGGAGCCAAAGGCTCTATGGACTTTTCTACTGGTGTGGCTTCTTTTGAATGGCACAATTTGGATGATGAGGAGTATAAACTTCAGGCTTGCTGTTGGGACATGAATGATGGTGTACGCACTCTCGTTGGTGTTGCAAAATCGTATGAAGACAGAAGTCGTATGTATTTCTATATTTACGATAAATCAAAGAAGTTGATGATGACCGTATCTCCTAAAAAGTTGATTGATCTGAAAATCGGCAATAAGGCGTGCGAACCTCATTACTCAATTTCTCCTAAGACAAAAGATATCAAGGTGGATCTTGTTGGTTTGGACCAAACGCTTACTTACAAGTGGAATGGCAAATCTTTCGATGATTAGTAGCTATTGTAGAATCAACGTTGTGCGTTGACTGACAACGATACAAGTATCCTTCTAGTGGAAAAGTTTTGTTCGCGGCGGATGGTTATGAGCCATTTCCCTTGGTTTTTCCGAATGAATCGATTTCCAACTATTCACTAACTTCCTCCAAGGCGGGTTATGCCCGGAGGGGTACTAAAGAATAAACCAAATAGACGAAATGAATCTGAATAAACATATAATATATTGTAATATAAATAGTTATATTGGGGGGGTGATTTGCTCCGCTAGTAACTTTTTGTCAATACATACACAAGCCTTCTGCCGATGCCATGCGCATTGGTGGAAGGCTTTTCTTGTTTTCTGCAAATAATAAAAAGACTAATATGAAGAGATTAATTACATTATTCTTATGCGCAATATGCGCAATGAGTGCGTGGGCCGAGATCACTCCATCCCAGCCAGCTGCTGGTACTGGTACACCTTCAGATCCTTACCAAATTACAAACAGAGAGGAACTCTACTGGTTTGTAGCAGAAACAAAAAATGACAAAACAGTTTGTGCAAAACTGATAGCTGACATTGTGGTAAATGAAGGCACATTTGACTCAGATGGTAAATGGAGTAAACCCGGAACGCCAGAGAGTTGGATGCCAATGACTCCCTATGGAGGCATTTTTGATGGAAATGGGCATGTAATAAGTGGTTTATATAACAATGATGGGGATGCTGTCTTGAACGTCGGATTTTGTAGTGGTCTTGTTGATAATGGAACGATAAAAAACTTAGGCATTATTAATACTTATTTCAATGCAGGAAAGTATTATAGTGGTATTATTGCCCCAAACGTAACCTCTGGCATAATCACTAACTGTTATACCGCTGCAAGTACTATCATTGGAACCCAGTATGCTGGTGGTATAGTAGCAGCAAATATAGGTTGTACAATTTCCAACTGCTACTCTACCAGTACGGCGAATAGTTCTAAAGGACAAAACTATTATGGTGGTATTTCAGGAATAAACAGATCAGGCGAAATTGTCAACTGCTATACAAACCAGCAGGTTAACAGGGGTGGAGGTGTTCATAAGGATGATTCGGACTTTAAGAGCGGAGAAGTGACTTATCTTCTCAATGAGGGCAAAAACGATGGCACACAAGTGTGGTTTCAGGATCTTTCGGAAGGTGGCGACGACTACCCTACATTTGTAAATACAGGCAGTAATGCTGTGCAGTTGTCCAGCGACGGAAAATCTTATGTCAATAATATAACCCATACTCATAATTTGACTAAGGTAGATGCAGTAGCGGCAACAAGTACAGAACATGGACACAATGAATATTGGACATGTAGTGGTTGCGGCAATTGGTTCGCAGATGAGACGGGGACGACCCTTACTACCATCGAGGAACTGGTTACGCACTATATAGAATATGTAAATGGCATGGGAACTTGTCAGGTATGTAATAGTTTCAGATATGAAGTACCTCCGACCGATATGCAAGGCACCTACCTTATCGGCAATACTGGGCAGCTTATCGCATTTGCAAATATGGTGAATAATGGACAAGATTTTAGGGCTGCCAATGCTAAACTAATCTCTGACATTATTCTTAATGAAGGCTCTTTTGGAACCGACGGTACCTTTATTGCTACAGGATCAAGCGAGCCATCGACTCCCTTCTCATGGCCTATTATAGGTGTGGGAACTCACACTGGTAATGGATACAAAGGTACATTTGACGGTCAGGGACATACCGTGAGCGGATTGTATGTGTATGACAACCCAACTGGACTCGCAAGTTTTGTGGGCATACTTGAGGCAAACGGTAAGATTATGAATTTGGGTGTTATCAACTCCTATTTTGAAGGTTCTCGTGTTGGCGGAATTAGTGGATATACAGATGGTAAATCAGAAATAATCAACTGCTATAGTGACATTATTGGAAAAGGGGATTATATAGGTGGCATTGTAGGTCAAGGATCTGAGTGCAAAGGCATCAGCAACTGCTATAGCACCTCTGAATTGACATGCACTGTAGACTTTTTGTCAGCTGGTGGTATTGTGGGCGAAAAAAATAGTACTTTCCCTATCACAAATTGCTATACTACCTGTAGTACTATTTTAGGCTTGACATTTAATTCTTTTGAGAGCGCATGTGAAGCAGGTGTTTCTGTTGAACGATTTGCCAGCGGTGAGATTGCATACAAACTCAACGGCTCAACATCCGAAGGCAATTTTGTATGGTACCAGAAGATTGGCGAAGGCGGCGATGCATATCCATCACTCACAAAGGCAAAAGACAACACGGTATATTATGTACCAGGTTACTTATGTGATGGCGTAACTGCTGATGGCGAGATGCATTATAGCAACAATGGGGGACGCTATGTGGCAGACCACACCGAGGCAACTGACGCCGCCATAGCAGCCACCTGCACCGAAACAGGTCTTACCGAGGGCAAGCATTGCTCTATTTGCTACACAGTTCTTGTTGAGCAAGTTGAAACTGAGCCTCTCGGTCACTCATGGGGTGAATACCACTTGGACGGCGACCAGACTTGTACAAACGATGGTCACAAGACAGCAGAGTGTACTCGCGAGGGCTGTTCAGAGGAAAACAAAAGAGTTGCCACAGGCGCGGCTCTCGGACATGACTGGGAGGACTATTTTACCACAGACATTGCGGCAACATGCACAGAAGCAGGTAGTGAGTCGCGCCACTGCGCACGTTGCTCTGCAACAACAGACGTTGCACCTATAGTTGCTCACGGCCATTCATTCACCGACTACATCTCAAACGGCGATGCAACCACCGAAGCCGACGGCACCAAGACAGCTGTGTGTGACCACGGCTGCGGCGAGACACACACCGTCATCGACGAGGGCAGCCGAATAGGATTGCAAATTAAGGATTTCCAAATAGGAAAAGATATTACGCTATATTTAGAATCAGGCGTATGGGTCTGCCATGATCCAATCACCATCGAAGACGGCATCGCCTTAAACTCGCCTGTCGATTTTGTGGCCGACAAGGTAGTTTACAGCCGTTTGGCAAACAAGGACACCATGACAATCATTCTGCCTTATGATGTGCCTGCAAGTGACGTCAATGGCCAGGCTTACCAGTTGGCAAGTTTTGACGGACAGACACTTAAATACGAAAAGGTGAACGATGGTCTGAAGGCCAACGTGCCTTATCTCATCTACAAGAACAGAGGTGGCGAAACCAACCTGCCTCTTGTGGCTGACCAGAGTGAGGCAACCGTACACGCCACTGCAACCATAGACACCGTCAGGGTCAACGATGGCAAGACGATTGAGTTTGGCGCATTCACACAAACGGTCTTCTTGTCGGGAGACAATTCCAATGAATTTGACTTCTATGGCTACAAGAACGGCAAGTTCATCAAGGCTAAGCAGGATATCACCGTTTCCCCTTTCCGTGTTGCTGTCAGATTGACCAAACCATCAATGGGTAATAGAAACATGTCGCTAAAATCATACAGTATTAACCCCAATGAATTGGGTGTCGTATTCGACGATGACGTTACCGGTGTTGATATATACGACTCTAACATTATATCGGAAGGCAAGGTCAATGTTTATGATGTGCTCGGACGTGCCATCCGCTTGAATGTAGATGCCGAAAACTGTCTCGATGGACTCAAAGACGGAGTCTATGTGGTCAATGGCAATAAAGTAATCATTAAAACAGACAAATAAATGATGCAAATGAAGCAGATATTTGAAGAACCTGTGGTTGAGGTAGTCAACTACACCGTTGACGATGTAATTGCAACATCTCCGTTCCAGGAAGAGGATCATCTTACAGATTTAGATTAAAAACGTTTATATATGAAACAGGTATTTGAAGAACCCGTAATTGAAGTCGTAAACTATTCCGTCAACGACGTAATAGCAACCAGCGGAAATCCCGATGAGTTGGGCATTGACTTGGGTTGATAACTAAAACCCATTTGGACAAAAAGACCTCCGAGTGATGATCTCGGAGGTCTTTTCTTTTATCTCTCATTATATTCACGCCACATTTTCTTTTGTCTTCTCTATCCTTTTCAATGCTTTTTTATACATGAAGATACAGAATACTATCCATATCGGGATGACGATTAAGGCTGTGTCGTCGTCCGATAAGGACAGCAGTCCATCGTACAGACCATGCAACAAAACGGGAACAAAATAGGCGGCGAATCGATATACCATGTTCCAATGTTTGCCAAAATGAGCCAATGCGTAGAAATAACCCATGCATACGCCAAAACAAAAATGACCGGGAACTGAAAACAAACCCCTCATGATGCCCAGTGATAAGACGTCTCCTCCATCCATCAAATACATGACATTCTCAAATCCGGCAAAACCTAACGTTACACAGACAGAATAGACGATGGCATCGACTGGCTCATCAAAATACTCACTCTTGCGGACAAGAAGCCAAAGCATAAGCAGTTTCGCAAATTCTTCTGGCAGTGCGGCTCCGATGAAGGCGTCGGCAAAGTCATCTGCGCCAGATTCCTGTAAAGATGTTATCATTAAGGAGACAAAACATGATATTACGCCATATATCAGTCCCTTTATTATCATGTGGATAGGCTCCGGATGAACGCTGTCTTTCCGATACATGAATACGATGAGAACGAAGACAGGCACAAGTGCTAAAGATAATATAAAAATCATATCGTTTTTTTGTTTTTTTTGCAAAGGTAATTCGTTTGCGGGTTTGAATACTACGAATAGATGAACGTTTTTTCAAAAAAATTGTATTATCTTTGTATTTGTGGGCAATTGGGCAGACTTTCTCAGGCTCCCGTTGGATTGCCCCTATAACTAATATTTTGGTTTAGAAAACTGTAACATGTCTGATTCGCCAGAGGCGCTTCTACCTCATATTAACTCGTCGGACGACCTTAAGAAACTTAGTGTGGAACAACTTCCACAACTTTGTGCGGAACTCCGTCAGTTTATCATCGACCAATTAGCAACTAACCCCGGACATTTCGGGGCAAGTCTCGGTGTTGTTGAACTCACCGTGGCGCTGCACTATGTCTATGACACTCCTGATGATTCTTTGGTGTGGGACGTAGGGCACCAGGCTTATGGACATAAGATTCTGACAGGAAGACGCGAAGCTTTCCCCACTAATCGAAAATTGCACGGAATCAGTGGCTTCCCTAATCCAAAGGAAAGCCCTTATGATGCTTTCATTGCCGGTCATGCTTCCAATTCTATTTCTGCTGCTCTTGGTATCGCTGTGGGGCAGGCTTTGGACCATTCTCCTAAACGTACCGTTGCCATCATTGGCGACGGGGCTATGACTGGCGGTCTGGCTTTTGAAGGACTCAATAACGCTTCGTCTTCAAACAACAATCTGACAATTGTTCTCAACGATAACCACATGGCCATTGATAAAGTGGTTGGTGGACTCAGCAACTACCTCGTGAAAATACATACCTCGCAAACCTACAACAAGATGCGCGCTAAAGTAAGTCGTTTCTTGGTCGATACGGGTATCATTAAAGAGGATGATAAGGCCGAGTATATCAAGAGCCTCAATTCAATGAAGGCTTTCCTGACAAACCAACACAATATCTTTGAGGGGCTGAATATTCGTTATTTCGGCCCTATTGATGGTCACGATGTGATCAATCTCGTGAATGTTTTTAGCGACATCAAAGATTTCAAAGGACCGAAAATCGTTCATATCCGTACTAAAAAAGGTAAGGGTTTCAAACCTGCGGAAGAGTTTGCCACCGAATGGCATGCTCCAGGCAAGTTCGATAAGGTGTCTGGCAAACGTATCATCCCTGAAATCAAACAAGATCAGCCTCCTCTTTTCCAAGATGTGTTTGGACACACTTTGCTGGAACTCGCTCGTGAAAACAAGCAGATTGTGGGCGTAACGCCGGCTATGGCCACAGGGTGCTCTATGACCTATATGATGCATGAGATGCCCGAACGCACTTTTGATGTGGGCATTGCTGAAGGGCATGCTGTCACTTTCTCTGCTGGTTTGGCAAAACAGGGCAAACTCCCTTTCTGTAATATCTATTCGTCTTTCATGCAGCGCGCTCTCGATAATGTGATTCACGATGTCGCTTTGCAGAATCTGCACATGGTCATGTGCCTCGATCGTGCGGGACTGGTGGGGGCTGACGGCGCTACCCATCATGGAGCCTTCGATTTGGCTTATTTCCGTGGTGTCCCGAATTTGACGATTGCCTCTCCTTTGAATGAACTGGAACTCAGAAATCTTATGTTTACTGCTGCCAACGATGCCAATGGACCTTTTGTTATCCGATACCCGCGTGGGGCAGGATCGGTCGCAGACTGGCACCAACAGATGAAATCTATGCCGATAGGCAAGGGGTATTGTCTGATTCCGGCTGAACATGAGTTGGTGGCTGTGCTTTCGGTTGGCCCTATCGGAGTGGTGGCTCAACAGGCGATAAATGAGTTGGCTGATGAGGAAAAGAGTGGCGTGGCTCTCTATAATATGGTCTTTGTTAAACCGATCGACGAGGAAATCTTACGCCATGTCGCTTCTCGTTTCAAACGCATAATCACCATCGAAGATGGTACACGCATGGGCGGATTTGGCTCTGCTGTGCTTGATGCTATTGCTGATATGGATTTGGCTGTTCCCGTTAAGCGTATTGGGCTGCCGGATTCTTTTGTGGAACATGGTACTCCTGCCGAACTTTATAATTTGCTTGGCATGGATAAGGCCGGTATTCAGAGCGTAATTAAATCTGAATTGGATAAATCCAAGTCCTCCCTTTAAGGGGGGATGTAGGAGGGTTTTGCTCACTCAAGTCCTCCCTTTAAGGGATGATTTAGGAGGCCCAACACTTGTTTTATCAGACTTTCCCTTTCGTCATTATAGATTATTTTTGCGCTTTCGGGCCATTCGGTCCGTTGGTTTCTTATGCGTGCTTCTATCTGTTCTCTGTTGGCTTTGTCTCTTTTTATGGCTCTGCCGATTCGCATTTCCAGTGGGGATTCTATCACCCACACTTCATCTACTGTTTTCTCCAATCCAGCCTGATAGAGGAGGGCGCTTTCCATCCCTATTGTTTCTATCCCGTTGTTTTTCTGCGTTTCAACCCATGCGTTAAAGTCATGGCGGACTGCTGGGTGAACGATGGCGTTCATTGCCGCCAGCAATGCTTTGTCTCCAAATATCTTTTGGGCGATATATGGCTTGTTGAGGCTACCGTCTGTCAGGTAACTCTCTTCGCCCAGCAATGCCTTCACTGATGCTACAACCTCTTTGTTTTCCACTTGCAGTGCTTTCGCTCGGCTGTCGCTGTCATATACTGGTATGCCGTTGATGCGAAGTATTTGGCTCACCACGCTTTTCCCACTGCCAATTCCTCCTGTTATACCTATTTTCTTCATTGTTTTTATTTTTTTACTAACTCACAACTCAAAACTCACAACTCAAAACTCAAAACTCAAAACTCACAACTCAATACCCATACCTCTTTCTGTAATGATACAACAAACCGATACTGGTTATTGCGGAGATGGTTTCCGCCACGCATACCGACCACCATATTCCTTCAATTCCGAAAATTTTAGGCAGTATCAGCACACTTCCTGCTTCAAATATCAGCGTTCGACTAAGAGATATAAACGCGGAGACTGGACCATTATTGAGCGCTGTGAAAAATGCTGATGCGTATATATTGATGCCGGTTACCAGCAAATTCAGCGAATAGATGCGGAATGCGTGCACTGTGAGAACCAGTAATTCTTCATGCTGACCTACCATCAGATACGATAATGGGTAAGATAAAGACTCTGCAACTAAAGTGATGCCGATGCTGCTTACGGCCATTATGGTCATTCCTTTTTTTAGCAGATTGTGCATCTCGTCTTTGTTTTGGGCTCCATAGTGGTAACTGATGATGGGGGCGCTGCCAATGCCAAAGCCCAGCAATATGGCCACAAAGATGAATGCGTAATACATGATGACTCCGTAAGCCGATATGCCGTTTTCTCCAATGTTTCGCAGTAAGATATACATGTAGAGCATACTTACAAACGAAAGGGAGATATTCATTACAAATTCCGACAAACCATTACTCATGGTTTTTAATAGTGCTTTCATGTTCCAGGTGGCGGCTCCAAGCCACAATTTGCTTTCCCCTTCTCTCTTTCGTGCGAAATACAACAATGGGAAGAATCCGCCAAAACACAGACTTATCGATGTGCCCCATGCCGCTCCTTTTAGACCCCATCCCCATTCTTTGATGAAAACCCAATCGAAGATGATGTTGATTATTCCTGCGATTATGGTTACCCACATACCCATTTTTGGTTTTTCTGCGGTTATTTGAAACGTCTGAAAGTAGATCTGCAAAACAAATGCGGGAAGCATGAGCAATAAAATTTCACCGTATTCCACGCATAGCGAAATCATTTCTCCTTTGGCTCCCATGAACACCGCAACGTCTCGCACCACTAATCGCCCCGCAAAACCCAGTGTTATTGCCGAAATGATAACACAATAGGTGAGAAGTGAAAATACGTCGCGCGATTTCTTCTCGTCTCCTTCACCCATGATTTTGGCGACTAATGCGCTGCCTCCTGTGCTGAACATATTGCCGATGGACGCCATTATCGCCACGAATGGCCATATCAGATTTAGCGCTGCGAATTCTGTGTTCCCAACAAAGTTTGATACCATCAAACCATCGACCAGACCATATATGGATGTGATGATTAACATCATCATGGTCGGCCATGTGAAGCGAAGAAGACGTCCGTATGAAAAGTGGTCGGACAACTGGATTGGTGTCCGTTTCCTTCTTTGTAGTCTTAATCGTTTTTGTATATTCAGTTTCATTGTCTTGGTATCTAAGCAGTTCGCAAAATTTAAACAGCTTCTAAATAAAATTACATTTGCAACCTTTCTCCCATTTAGGAAAGTAAGGTTGCAAATGCAATATTGATATGATGTTTGGATAATTTTCTTTTGGAAGTTGTTCGCAAAACTTACAACTTGATTTTCCAAACCACGCCACTGTTGGCCGCAATGGTCATTGCTATTGGCTGTTCTGGGGCAAGTGTCATAGTGGCTTTTTCTCCTCGAAGCAGTTCTTTTGCTTCATAGGTCTTGCCTTCTGGAATCTGAAGGTAGTCAAATGCGTGTTGAGCAATGTTGACGGTGATGTTGGCTTCTTCGTTCGCAAAGTTGCTGACAATCAAAAGAAGGTCTTTGTCTTGTTTGCGGAGGAAGACGAATTGCTTGGTTGAGTCGAAATTCTGGTTCTCATAGTTGCAATACATCAAATCGAAGAATGCGCCTTCTCCGATGGCTTTCTCTTTCTGGCAGACATTCAAAAGGGCACTATATCTCTTTTGAAGCTCTTTCTGGGCTGCAGTGAGTTTTCTGCCGTCCATTTTGCCTCCATTTACCCAGTTGCGTACACTTTCCACACTCCAATAGTCGAATATTGTGGTGCGTCCGTCGAGTCCGCTGAATCCTTCTTCGTCCATTCCTGGCTCTCCAAATTCCTGACCGAAATACACCATGACAGGAGCTTTGCTCATGGTTGCGCTGATGAGCATGGCTGGCATCGCTTTTTCTGCGTTGCCTGCGAAAAATTCTGAAGCAATACGTTGCTCGTCGTGGTTTTCCAGGAAGTTGAGCAGACGGTCTTCCAAATCTGGGTGTTGTTGCCAGCAGTGCGTGATGTTGCTGGTTGGCTGTTCTCCTCTGATGACTGCTTTCAAGGTGTCATAGAGTCCCACTTTGTCGTAGAGATAGTCAAAATGACCATTGTTGAGATACATCCAGTATTGACCTGGATCGTAGGTCTCTGCAATGAAGATGATGTCTGGGTTGACGTTCTTGATTTGTGGAATCACCCAATCCCAGAATTCCACTGGCACCATTTCTGCCATGTCGCAGCGGAAACCGTCAACCTGCTTGCCTGCCCAGTAGAGTAGGATGTCGCGCATCTTTTCCCATGTGCTTGGTGTTGGGAAAAAGTCTTTGTAGCGCCAGTTGTTATAATCAACACCGTAGTTGAGTTTCACGGTTTCATACCAGTCATACATCGACGGACTTGCGCTGAAACAGTCGTTGCCGGTTACTTTTGCTGGATTTTCTACATAGGCTTTTTTGGCGCCGCTGTTTTTGCATGGGGTGAACTGCTGACCTGGAAGGTAGTAGAAGTTGTTGTCGCGATTGAATGATACGGCGTCAATGTCGTCTTCTCCTAAATCGCGCACACCTGCCGGACGTGCGTCACTTTCATAATGGCGTGCCACATGGTTTGGTACAAAGTCCATGATGACTTTGAGACCTGCTAAGTGGGTGCGCTCTATCAGATTTTCATATTCTTTCATGCGGTTTTTGACGTTGTTGGCTAAGTCTGGGTCAACATCGTAGTAGTCTTTGATGGCGTATGGCGAACCAGCCTTGCCTTTGACTACGTCTGCATGGTCTTTGCAAATGCCTTTGTATTCGGTTTGGGTTGCATGTTCTATCACTCCTGTGTACCAAACGTGAGTGGCTCCCAGTTTCTTGATGGCTGCGAGTGCCTTTTCGTTGAAATCGTCGAATTTACCGCATCCGTTTTCTTTTAGTGTTCCATTCGGAATGTTTGTGCTGTTTTGGTTGCCAAACAACCTAGGCAATACTTGATAGATAATAGTTTTGCTCATATGTGTTAGTTCTTTTTTTCTTTCGAGGTGATCTTCCTATTTTGATTCGGTTGCAATTTCTGTGTCGTGTTGCTTCTCCAGTTCTTCGTAGATTCGGCGTGTCGCCCAGGCATCCAAAGCGGCGTATTGCTGCTGCTTGATGCCTAGTTCCTCCGCTTCCCAGTTGCTGAGGCGCTGACCTTTCGATATGCGTTTGCCAAATACGATGGCATACACCTTTGAAAGACTCTTTTCTTCAATGCCGAATTGGGAAACGTAACTTTGTAACTCAACAAAATTGCATGGCCGAAGATCCGATTTTAATGCGCTGAGTGCTCTGAAGTCATCTTTTGTTGACAAGCCTATCTTTTTGATTTTTCGGCTGCGGAGCAACTTTACAAGACAGTCGGGCATCCCGATCAGATTTAGCCTGAACAAGTAGCACTTGCTCTCTCCGCTCAGTTGCAGGAGCGATACATTGTGTGATTCTCCCTTTACAAATGAAGGACGGGTTTCTGTGTCAAATCCGATGAATTGTTCTTCGCGAAGTCTCTTGACTGCTTCCTCGGCTTCTTCTATGGTGTTCACCACACTTATCTCACCCTCAAAGTTTTCTGCTATGTGGGCGTTTAGTTCTTCCTTTGTCAGTGTGGCTTTATATTGTTTCATTTTATGTTTTTTTCGTTGTCGTGCGTTTTGTCTTTGTGAAGGACGCTGTGATGTTGTTTGTTAGAACTCCTCCGAATCATATTCTACGGAAGAGTCGGGACGGTACAAGCCTTTGTGCAGTGCCCCAAGTGCGCTGAGGAGTTTCTGCCCCCAGTGGTTCTTGAAGTTTTCCTTACATTCGGCCACGCTTTGAACCATCACGTCATGATTGGCACTCTGAAAATTACACAGCATGTCCTTCAAGTCTTGATAGACGTCGCTCATGTTTTCCGATATGCTGGTTGGCAATGCGCTTTCACTATATTGCATGTCGGTCACCTGAGTGTCGAGGTAGTCGTCGATCTCTCCAAAAAGCGCGCTCAAGCTTTGACGCACGCTCTCATATTCTTCTTCTGTGACGAAACTTTCCAAGTCATCGCCAAAACCGGTGTATAAATCGGGTAGCATCGAGGCTTTCAGATAAAGTAGTGGAGCAATCTTGCTCATTCTTTCCATGAAGCTTTTCTGCTTCTGGTCTTTTGCCTGCTCAAGCTGCACACAATATTCTTTCGCAACGGTGACAAACTCTACCACGTCTTTGGTATATAAAGGCGAATCTTCGTTTTGCTGCATATTACATATCTAGTTGTTTCAATCTGCAAATTTAGCGTTTTTCAGTCAAAAAAGAGATACCATTTATCGGTTATCTATATGCTCTGGCATCATGTCGTGTTGAGCGAATCGTGTTTCTGCCAATCGTTCATATTTTGTGCCTGGCTGCCCCCAGTTGCACCAAGGGTCTATTGAAATGCCTCCGCGTGGGAGGAATTTGCCCCAGACCTCAATGTATTTTGGCTCCATGAGCTTGATGAGGTCTTTCATGATGGTGTTTACACAGTTTTCGTGAAAATCGCCATGGTTGCGGTAACTGAAAAGATACAGTTTGAGACTCTTACTCTCTACCATGCGCTGCGCCGGTACATAACTGATGTATATTGTCGCAAAGTCTGGCTGGCTTGTGATGGGACACAAACTCGTAAACTCTGGACAGTTGAATTTCACCCAATAGTCGTTTTCTGGATGTCTGTTCTCAAATGTTTCCAGCACTTCGGGTGCATAGTCGGTAGGGTAGTTGGTCTTTTTGCCCAACTGTTTCAATTCGTCCATTATTATTTGTTCGCTTTTCGTTTCAAATATTTCTCAAGTCCTTCTCTGCGTAGTTTGCAGGCCGGACAGTTGCCACATCCGTCGGCGATGATTCCGTTGTAGCATGTCATGGTGCGATAGCGTATCTTGTCCAGCACGCCCAGCTGATCCGCCATTTCCCAGGTCTGCTCTTTGTTCAGCCACATCAGTGGGGTGTGAATCTCAAATTCATAGTCCATGGCCAAGCCTAAGGTGGCATTCATGCTTTTTATGAAGTTGTTTCTGCAGTCTGGATAACCGCTGAAATCGGCTTGACCAACTCCTGTCACCAGATTGTGAACGCCTAAACCGTAGGCATATACAGCCGCATAGCCAAGAAACAGCATGTTTCGGCCTGGAACGAA
This sequence comes from Candidatus Physcocola equi, assembly GCA_018064855.1. Classification (GTDB taxonomy): domain Bacteria; phylum Bacteroidota; class Bacteroidia; order Bacteroidales; family Paludibacteraceae; genus Physcocola; species Physcocola equi. Next base: position 59,281 of record JAGHUM010000003.1, on the reverse strand, counting down.
TGTGTTCGGCAGCGCTCCCTCTGGCTTTTCTGTGTCAACGATCATGTTCTCGTCGGTGAGAGAGTTGTGCGTGAATTGCTTGAATAAGTCCAATTCACACAACTGGAAAGGCACACCTTCCTCTTTGGCAATTTGTGCGGCGATCTCGTTTTCCTGTTGGTGCTTTTGACCGTATCTGAAACCGATGGCATACACTTTTTTGAAATGTTTTTTTGCCCAATATAAGCAGGTGGTCGAATCTTGACCGCCACTCAATAGCACAACTGCGCTTTCTTTCATGTCCATGTCTGCGTTTCTTTTTGGTGAGTTTTTGATAACTTTTTTTTTGCTTTAGTTATTCCCCATTCTCCATGTGCCTGGCGCTGTGCCGATGTTTTCTTTAAACACACGATTGAAGTGCTGTATGTTGTTGTAACCGACACGATATGCGATTTCGGATATTTGAAGGTCTGTTTCTTTTAACAGACGTTTGGCTTCTTCAAGACGAATGTTGTTGAGATGCTGACGGAAACTTACGCCTACTTTGCTTTTCAGGGTTTCGCTGACACTGTCTTCTGATATTCTCAATTCCGTTGCCACGTCACTGACTTTCAAATCCGGATTCGGATAGTTCGCACCCATATACTGAAGCAACTTGTCTCCCAGGTCTTCTTCTCCTCCAGTGTCGTGTTTAGGACTTTCCGTACGTTCTATCGGCACATATACATATTCGATTTCTTTTTTGTCGTCTTCGTGGGTGTTTGATGGGGTGTAAGTAGCCCCGTTTCGTTCATTTCCCTTGTTTATCGCTTCATTTTCATCGTCTTCTTCTTTTTTCCTGGTCAGAAGGTAGGTGGCGAAAAGTATAATGTAGAAAATGGCGCAGGCAACTGCGGTTGAAAGCCAGAATGCGCTGCTGTCCCACTCCAATAAGAGGGATTTAATGGTGATGGTGTATCCTTTGTTGCGCTGTATCATGCTTTCCGGCATCAACCAAAGGTATTTGATTTTGTCTTTTTCGTTCAACCCCTCCGATATCTGCTGGGATGGGTTTTTGTAAAACCACCATTCTGGAACTTCGCTGATCTCTTCAGTGGCAAACAGCATTGGACTTTCGCCGGCTTTCACCGGAAATGATTTTGCTATGACGGAGCACAAATCATTGCCTTCTTTGTCTTTCCCGATATATTGTCCCAAGCGGACCGACATTCTTAGATCGACTTTGGTCTTGATGTCGATTCTCATTTTGTATCCTTCTACGGAAAATGGCTCCAGATTCTTCTTGCAGAGTTCTATACCTGTGTATGGAGTGGCATAATCGGGCTTTAATTCGAAGTCAAATATAAGTTCGTTTTTGCTTTTTGTAATGAGTGAGATGGATTTGCCTCCTTCTGATTGGTCGCTGAATTCATTTTGAATAAATGAGGCGTCGTTAAGCAAATCAATGGTGGGAAGGCTGAATTGCATATATAATAATGCTGTCGCTATCAGTGGTAATACCGATAGCAAAGCATAAATAGTTCGTGTGTTTTTTCTCCGTTTGTCCATTTTAGCGGATATTGTTGCTGTTTTTTCTGGTAAGTAGATGGTGTATATATTGGGGCACCTTACTTATTTCAAACCATAAAAATACAATTTTTTTTTCTATTTCCCTTAGAAGTTGTTTGAATTTTTGTTGGAGATTTTTATAAGGGATTTTTTCAGGATGTTTTGTTGTGAATCTGAAAGGAGCAATGGAATCCCATTGTGACTGAGGATTCACTCAAAACAGACGAAAAAGACCTATAAAAAGCCCAACAGAAAAAGTTCGCAAAAATTTAAACAGCTTCTTATTTTATGTAAAAAAACAGGGGCGTCCTCACGGATACCCCTGCTCACACACTTACTATTGTATTGGCTTTTAATAATTTACCTTATTACCAATTATTATATTTTATTTTACTACAAACTTCTTGCTGATTGATCCTTTATCTGTTGAGATCATTGCTAAATAGAAACCACTTTTGAGGGATGTTATGTTGATTATTGCATTAGTCGAGTTGACTTCTTTATCATCCACTATCTGACCATTTGTGTTGAATATTCTTACGTTTTCAATCATGTCTGGACATTCAACGTATATGTTTTCTTTATCTATTGAGATGCTTACGTTGTCTGCCAACTGATTTTCGCTGCTCGACCACATTGTAAGGTCGAGTGTCTTGAACAACTCGGTTATGAACGGAAGGTTTTCTTCATCCCAGTGGCATTGCTGACGGTTAAAGAATCCGTGGACTTCTCCTGGGTTGCTTTTGTTTACTCGGGTGTTGTTGTCCCAAAGTACGCATGGCATATTGTATTCTTTGCTCATACCATAGAAGCATTTTACCCATTCCAAGCGTGCTTCCATGTTGTTTTTGTTGCTGCAACTTGTTTCATCAATGATGACCGGTGTGCCATTTTTTACCCATTTGTTGCTCAATGGCTCAAATACTTCCGTTCTGACTTTTTCACAATCTGCGTCTGTCATCGTGGTCTTTGTACCGTTAAGGCAAAGCTCTGTTGGACGGTAGGCGTGTACTTCAAGTCCAATCATGTTGGATGGGTCTGTTGGTTTTACGAAGTTGCTGCTGATAACACCGTCTGGACATGCTGCATATCCTGGCACCAAAATCATTCTTTCTTTGTTGTGGCCCTGACCGTTTTTGCGGACTGCATCCACACCGGCTTGGTTCATCTGGTTGATGATGTCCATGGCGGTAACTACAATTTGCTGATTTGGATTATCTACTGGCCAAAACCACCATTCGTTGGCATTCTTGATGACGCGGGGCTCATTGAGTGTTTCGAATATCAATCTTTGGTCATATTCTGCGAATGCCTCGGCGCATTGTTCCCAAATCTCTCTTACGTATGTCAGGCTTTCTTCCTTGTATTTTGTCTGAGGTGAAAAGCAGCCGTACTGCATATCTCTTTTTTCGATGTCGTTGTCATGATGGATGTTGATGATGACGAACATTCCTCTGTGATATGCGTAATCAACTACTTCTTTCACTCGGTTCATCCAGTTTGGATAGATTTTGTATTCGTATCCTTCTATTTCCCCACCGCCCGTAGCATCATATGTGTGTTGGCACCATGATACCGGAATTCTGATGGTTTTGAAACCTATTTTTCTAATTGAGTCGATCATTGCCTGGGTGGTCGCTGGATTTCCCCAACTTGTTTCCGAACCGTTGCCTTTTCCGCCTACGGCGTCAAGGGAGTTTCCTAAGTTCCATCCAGTTCCAAGCATCTCTGTCAACTGTGTGGCAGTGTAGCCTGTTACTTCCTGCGCATTACCAATGTTTGCGCTGCAGCCAACCAAGAGTGCCGCGGCAATCGTTTTGGCAGCCTTGTTTGCTTTCTTTAGTAATTGTGTTTTCATAAGCGTGTTGTATTAGATAGGAGTGCCGGCAAGATGAATGTTATAAGTCTTGTCCCCTTGCCGACGATGCAAAGTTCACACTTTTGCAGTAATTCATTTTAACATTTCTTTTTTTTTGTTTCTCATTTCTTTTTTTACCGGTTGAAATGGGTGTTGACGAAAAAATGTTAATAGACTTTTGCTGTATATCAGAATGTTGGTTTTATTTATGTTAACTCATCTGTATTTTTTCAGCAGCGTTTTTTCTTTTGAATTTCTTAAATATGACCTCAAAATACACCAGAAATGATCACTTGGTGTCTTTCATTACTTGACGACTTTAATGTGAGATTTTATGGAACCCATCATTATTGCTCAACAGGGAACCCTTCATTTCCCCAGGCAAGAATACCACCTTTCATGTTGACACAAGTGTATCCTTTCCCTGTGAGGAATTCTGCTGCTTTCATACTTCTTCTGCCACTTCTGCAATAGATGAAGATTGTTTTCTTTGAATCTAATTTTAAAACTTCTTCTGCAAATTTCTCATCCATCAGATTGATCAATGTAGCTCCTTTAAGATGACCGTTTTGGTATTCATCCGGACGTCTTACGTCTAAAAGAATCGCATTTTCTTTGCTCTTTTCGTAATCCTCTTGAAATTCTTTTGGCGTCAGGTCCTTAATGGTGGATTTTGTTTCCATTGCCGAATTTGATTCTTTTACTGTTTTTTTGTTTTGTTCGCTTGATGTTGCTGAGGTCACTGCATCAGGCGCTGTGTATCTCTTGTTTTGAGCCGATGATAATGCTGTCGAGCCCACTACCATCAATAATGTAAGTGTGGTAATAATGCAATTTCTTTTCATGTGTGTTAAATAATGAACCATCCTCCTTTTTCTGTTCGGCTGTTGGTCGGAGAGAATGGGTTTGGGTGAACAATATTTTTAAATAAAAAAGGAGTGCCCTTTAAGAGCACTCCAGTTTTTTAGGTATCTTTCGGGAATTAACCGTTAACCTTAGCCATGTGGGCGATGAGTTCGAGAACCTTGTTAGAGTAGCCGATCTCATTGTCGTACCAAGATACAACCTTAACGAAAGTGTCAGTCAAGTAAACACCAGCGTTTGCGTCGAAGATAGAAGTTGCAGTTTCACCGAGGAAGTCAGAAGAAACTACAGCGTCTTCAGTGTACTTCAATACACCCTTCAATTCGCCTTCAGAAGCTGCCTTCATAGCTGCGCAGATGTCTTCCTTAGAAGCTGGCTTAGCCAAGTTAACTGTCAAGTCAACTACTGATACGTCGAGGGTAGGTACACGCATTGAGATACCAGTCAACTTACCGTTCAATTCAGGGATAACCTTACCTACTGCCTTAGCAGCACCTGTTGATGAAGGGATGATGTTGCCTGCTGCTGCACGACCACCACGCCAGTCCTTCAATGATGGACCGTCAACTGTCTTCTGAGTTGCAGTTGTTGAGTGTACAGTTGTCATCAAACCGTTAACGATACCGAACTTGTCGTTCAATACTTTAGCGATTGGAGCCAAACAGTTAGTTGTGCAAGATGCGTTTGATACGAACTGAGTGCCCTTAACGTACTTGTCGAAGTTAACGCCACATACGAACATTGGAGTGTCGTCCTTTGAAGGAGCTGACATTACAACGTACTTAGCACCAGCGTTGATGTGAGCCTGAGCTTTTTCCTTTGAAAGGAACAAACCAGTTGATTCAACAACATATTCAGCACCGATCTTGTCCCATGCCAAGTTGTTTGGATCCTTTTCTGCAGTTACGCGGATAGCTTTACCGTTAACGATGAGCTTCGAATTTTCAACGTCAGCTTCGATTGTACCGTTGAAAATGCCGTGCATTGTGTCATACTTCAACATGTATGCCAAGTAATCTACTGGGCAGAGGTCGTTAATACCTACGATCTCGATGTCGCTACGAGTCTGAGCTGCACGGAATACGAAACGACCGATACGGCCAAATCCGTTAATACCAACTTTTGTTGCCATTGTTTAAAATTGTTAAAAAATAAATTAATAGTGTAGTCTGTTTATGCATTGTGAACTTCAACGGTAGAGTCCTGCTGTTCCAATGTTCCATAGCTGTGCTTGTAGCAGTCACATCCACTTTTACATGAACTCAAACCTAAGGCCATTAATATAATGGCGGCTGTTAGTTTCATTACTCTTGCCATATCTGTTCTTTATGTTTTCCGATTCTGATTGTTGTTAACGCCTCTTCGATGAGATAATTTACACCAAATCAACGTTTTCAATCTCTACAGCAGCACCATAGTTGCGCTGTACACCTCCGTAACCTGGGCAGGTTGACGATTTGCATGCGCTAAACAACGCTGCAGCCAAGGCAGCGGCAATTATCAATTTAATAGCTTTCATGTTCTTATATGTTTTTTTCTTCTGCAAAAATAATAATTTTTTGACATTCTTGTTCTTTATGCTACGTTTTTTTTATGCAAGGTCTTTTTTTTGTGCTTTCAACAAATACTCCCAGCACAACAGACTTTGTATAATGGCTATTGCAAATGTGGCGTCATTGAAATGTTGGCCTGTGATGTCGGTTATGTCAACAAGTATGTAAAGTAGGGTTAATCCCAACACGATTTGGTATAATCTGGTCCTAATACCGACTTTCTTTGTATATATTAGTACCGCGATTGCTAATTGCAAAGGGTTGAGCAAAAGGATGTTCCAGTTCGGAAATACAAATTCGTGCACTGAAATCCAACTTACGAATGTAAGCACTACTCCTATCAGCCCGACTAAACCAAAGTAGATCAAGTGAAACCAACGATCGTCTTTCTGGGTGTAGGTGTAAAAAATGATGTGTGCTACAATAAGGAGTAATAGCACCCCGAAGACCGTTGTTGGACCGGGTAGGGATGTTCCTTCTATTGTTTCTCCTGCATTCGCTTGTTTTTCATATAAAAGTCGTGTCTCTTTTACTATTGGAATGATGGTATCGGCTTTTACGATTTGCGCTCCATTGTAGGTTTTGCACAATTCGGCAGGTAGAAACAAGCGCTCCTGATCGGTTACCACTTTGTCGGTGGGTGTGCCCAAGCAAAGGTCTATGCCTAAAATAAACCACGGACTGGTCTTCAGAAGGTCGTAGATGTAGTCTCTGTAGGTGGTGCTGTCGTCTCCGGTTGAGGGGTAACTCACTGTTCCGTCAATGCTTTCTGCTATGATGTGGCGCGGACGTGTGGCACAGTTGTCGCCAAAGAATTTGTAACGGTAATAGCGGTTTTCCGGTTTGTAGTTTTCTTCTAATGCTTCTACCAGTCGCTCTTTTTCTTTTTGTGTCAGATTGAGTTCTTGCTCTATCAAGTCACAATTTTTGTATTCCACTTCTTCGAAAACGTGAAACATATTGCTCACTCCCAGTCGGTAGTCGGTCTGTCCACTGACGAATCTGGGTATGAAGTCGTTGCCGAAATGGAATATTCCGTAATTATATACATAGTCTGTTCCCATCATCGGGTCTTTCACTCTGATGGCAGTGTGTCCCCAGGCTGTGAAAATGGCTTTGTCGCTCGGACCGCTCGTGAGAAGACTGATGCTGACTTCGGGGCTGAGTTGTTCGGCGTTGGCTTCCATTGCTCCCAATAGTGTGAGCACGAAAATGAAAACACTGCTGGCTATGTTGAGGATTTCTTTTCTCATTTTTTTGTGTGGTCTTTCGTGTGGTTCCCCTCGTCTGATTGTGCGTTTTGGGGAATTACGCGGTTAGAAGTTTTTCAGGTGTTGCCACAATTTCTGAACTGGCAGCCCCATGATGTTGAAATAGCTGCCTTCAATGTGCTCAATGCCTATGTAGCCGATCCATTCTTGTATGCCATAGGCTCCTGCCTTGTCGGTAGGGTGGTATTGTTCTACATAATGGTTGATTTCTTCGTCGCTCAGTTGTGTGAAGCGTACTTTGCTCCCAACTACGAAGGCGTCTTCTTTGTCGAGGGTGCGGATGCACACACCGGTAAAGACTTCGTGCTCGCTTCCGCTTAACTGACGTATCATGCGCTTGGCCTCTTCTTCATCTTTGGGCTTCCCAAGCACTTTCCCGTCTTTCCATACGATAGTGTCTGCTGTGATGAGCAGGTCGTTGGCCTGAAGGTCTTGCAGATATGCGTTTGCTTTGTTTCGGGCAATGTGAAGGGGGATTTCTTCTCCTTTCAGGTCGGCTGGGTAGTCTTCCTTTATGCCGTTTTTGGTTTTTACACTAAATGTTAGTTCCAACCCTTTCAACAGTTCCTGGCGGCGGGGAGAGCCCGATGCAAGGATGATTCGATATTGATTCAACATGTTTTTATCATCTTTTTCCGGAGCAAATTTACCCAATTTTTCCTCATTTTTACCTTCCTTTGCGTTTGGATTTTAATTCTTTTTGTCTTATGGAAGTTTTTTTGACTCCCTCTTTGGTGGAATATGTCAATGCGTTTGTTTTGCCGCGCTATCATTCTTTTGATGCCGCTCATCAAGTGGGCCACGCTGAAACTGTCATCGACAACGCTTTGTATTTGGCAAAATATTATGCTGAGGTGCGTACCGATTGCGTCTTTCTGGCGGCTGCTTACCACGATTTGGGGCTTACAGCCGGACGTGAAACGCATCATTTGGTTTCTGGCGCTATGCTGCGTCAAGACGTTCGGTTGCGTGAATGGTTCTCGTCTGAGGAAATCGAGTTGATGGCACAGGCTGTTGAAGATCATCGGGCTTCTGCTAAATCAGCTCCTCGGTCGTTGTTGGGCAGGATAATTGCAGAGGCGGATCGCGACATCAATCCGGAAAAAATTTTGCTCCGAACGGTGCAATATGGCCTTTCTCATTATCCGGAATTGACGAAACTGCAGCATTTTGAACGTTTTATTCAGCATCTTAACGAAAAATACGCCCGTGGAGGATATTTATCTCTTTGGCTGCCACAATCAAGAAATGCCGAAAATCTGGAGCGGCTGCGATGCATTATTGATGATGAGGAAGTGCTCAAATCTTTTTTTGAGAAGTGCTGGAAAGAATGTACCGATATGTAAGGCTGTATTATCTGCTTCTCAGTTATAGAGCCCATCAAATTTCCCAAATATGCTGACCAAACTTCTATCTATTTTTATGGAGAAGTTGCCGTTTCTTTTTCCCGTTATTTTCAGTTTCTCGTTTTGTGATGGTGACGGAATGGCTAGACTGATGGCTTTGGAAATCCTCGATTTTACTTGGTTGACTGTTCCTGTGGAGGTGTCAATCAAATTATCGATTGCTTGGATTCTCGTTTCGTCGCTTGCTCCTGGTTTGCAGTAAAGATATATTCTATTCAATTCTTTTTTGTAGTCACATAGGTCTCTCAGTGGAATGCTCACGGCGTAAACGAGAAAGAACAAATAGAGCACCTTGTCGATGATGCCATTGAATTTCAAGGTTATTTCTTCTTTGTTGTCGGTCGTCAAAATGACGTCGTATTTCTCGTTTACGATGATTTTCACATCGTCGTCTTCGGGCACCAAAACACTCATCTCTTTTGCGATGTCTTGCAGCAGTTTTGCGTTCAGGGGGAATCCGTTTTTTAGTTTTTCTTTTAGTAGGCGGTTGAAATCATTTGTCAACTCTTCTAATGTGTTCTTTTCTTCTCTTTCCTCTGCTATTGGCGATTCTGTATATGTGTTTATCGTTTCTTCTTCAAGCTCAATAGTCTTATCTGAAAATCCTTCTGCAGTAAAATCAGTTATTACCTCTTTTCTGCTTGGAATGATAATCTCAAACTGTAATGAAGGAAATACTTTATCTTTTACATCGTATTTTCCCTTTTTGAAATCGGAAAAGGTGGTTCCTTTCGAACTTTGTACTCCGCAGGATTCTTCTGGTGTCTCTACGGGAGGCACTTTGTAATTGCATTCTTTTATCCATTCATTCCTGTCCCAGTTCGTGTATTCTTCTGCTGTACGGATGATTTCCTGTGCTTTTGTTATGTGTTGAGAATCGAGGTTTGGCTCGTAACTGTATGTCAGCAATGCGTATCTTCCAAGTGCGCTGAAATCGAATCGTCTTATTGTGAAACCGAATACTTCTTTTTGTTGTTCTGGTATAGGCAGAAATTCAACTCTGTATTCTATTCCGCAGTTGCTGATTACATTGCCGGAAACTATCTCTTCATAGGCTTGTTGAGCATCTGTTTCATAACGGTTGGAGTAGGTGATGTATATGGTCTGGTATTCCAGGTTTTTAATGTTGGGAATATCAAAGAGACTTGAGTATAATTGGATGTTCATGTTGTTTCTTTTATCGGTGAATTTATAGAAGTTGTTTATATGCAGAAAAGTCTATCTCCATGTTTCCACAAAGATAAACTTTTCTCTCACATTTTTACAGATTTTTCGTTTTTTCTCCATTCATTTCATTGCTGAGTTAGTTGGAGCCCACTCATTTCTTTTTTTCGTCTTTGTCTTCAAAAAAGTCTTCGTCAAGGGCTATCTTTTCACTAATGCTGCAGTTGCAGAATTCGACTGCTTTAACTCTATCTGACCAGTTCTCGTTTGCGGCTCTTTGAACAGCGAATGCGTGACGTGTGCCTTCCACATCTGCGTTGAAAGACATGGTGTTTCTGATGGAAAGCAGTTCTCCCACTTCTTTCACGTCATGGTTCGCACCCATATAAGCAAAGGTCCATCCTTTTCTGCGAAGTCTTTCAATCAGACTTTTCACATCGTTTGCTCGGTACTCTGTTGATGAATTTTCATATCCGTCTGTGATGATGGTAACTTGAACCAATGCGTTTCCTTCATTTTCAATTTCGTGTTCCAATTTGTTGCAGGCAATTCCAATGGCGTCGTAGAGTGGGGTGTTGCAGCATGGTACAAAATCGTTCATGGTGATAAGTTCGGCTTCATCGGCGGGAATGTTGTGTTTCACGAATGTTTTTTCGCATCCGCAGAACTGGAAAAGGGAGAAAAAATGTTCTTGTTCTTCGGCGTTCTTCTTTGCAACGCTTTTTACGCCGCCGATGGTTTCGTTCACGCCGCCTACGGTTGCTTCACGGATGCTGTTCATTGAACCGCTTTTGTCCAAAATGAGCATGTTGTAAATTTTCTGTTTCATAATCTGTTATTTAAGTGTTGATATTTGCTGTTGTTTTTTTCTTGATGCAAATATACAGCACCCATTTTTCATCCTAAAATTCCTACAACGTTGTATTTTTTTGTCATTTTCATTTTACAATAGCAACCATTTCATTTCCCATTTCTCGGTTCTTCCAACCTACAACCCATATCTCTCAGTTCATATACCCCAATCACCATACTTCCGTAGAAATAGGCCAGCCATGGTGGTAATGATATGTGCTACATGTACTTTCATTCTGCCAGGTTTTTGCCTTCCTCTATGGTTTAGCAATATTGAATGGGCATAAATTGTTGTGCGTAGTAGCTGGCTTCTTCTTCCATTTCGATTGTGCTAATATCCGGAGTTAGTACATCATCTCCGTTTTTCATGTGGGCATACAAATAAGAGTATTTCCCACCGCTCTCAAGTTTCAGGAAACTTATGTGTTCCCACAAAACCATTCCTTTGCTGTTGAAAAAGCCTTTCCCATTCATGTTTAATTGTTTTTCCCCATTATCTTTTTTATCGATTATGGATAATATCGGTAACCCAACGCTGAATATTGTGAAAACGGTGCAGCCAATTAAACCTTTCATACTTTGTCCGACCTCTAAATAGACACATATGGCCAGAAAAAGAAATGCAGCTATGAGTAGGATTTCTGTCTTGATTGTTATTTCCGTAGTGTGTTCACCTTGTGGCTTGACTTCACTGGTTGTAAAAAGATCTTCAACAAGATTTATTGATTGCGAATATTTGTAGCCAATTCCCTTCTTTTGTTGCAGCATGCTGAGAGTTTCATTGATATTCTTGGATTTATATCTGAAATTTTTCAAACAGACGGGCCTTATCAAACTATTGTTTAATTGAATCAACAACCATTTACCATGGTCTTTTGATTCCCCTTCGAAAAACAGGATTCTTTTTATGTTGGTTAGGTTGATAAAGTATTCGTAATTTGCGCGTTGAAGCATTATGCCTTGATCGCTAATTGTTAGAAATGGTTCTTTAGCTTTCCATAGGTTGACGATAGAGACTGTGCTGACGAATATCAGGAATAGGCATATTCCAAAAATAGCGGGGTGGTCTAATTCTCCATCGGTTGTATCAAAGTAGCATCTGAGAATATAAATGAAAAAGCAGATGATGATTGAGTTAAATAGATATAGAGCTATTTTTGAGCCTTTTTTCTCTTTTATTTTAAGCAATTCGTTCATTTTTTCAATTACTTTTTTCTTGTTTATTGTTTATTCAAGACGCACATTTTTTTCTGTTTCAAGGCTTCTTCGTCATTAGGCAGGCTATTGTGGCGCAAATACCTACGCCAAAAGGGTAGTAGAGGTGAGATATGATGTCTACTGATGACACTTGGCTTAGTCCAGAGGCCATCAAAACCTGTGCTCCGTATGGGATCAGCCCTTGTGCAAAGCAAGAGAAGGTGTCTAAAATGCTGGCTGCTTTTTTGGGCGTCAGACCGCACTTGTCTGCTATCTGCTTAGCGATTGGCCCAACTGTTACTATGGCGACAGTGTTGTTGGCGGTGCAAAAATCGCTGATCATGACCAATGCCGCTATGCAAAGACTGCCGCTTCTTTTGCCGCTTACCTGTTTGCTGAGTTTACTGGTGATGTACGATATTCCGCCATTGAATCGAATCAACTCCAACATTCCACCGGCCATCATTGTCACTATGATCAGTTCTCCCATGCCGATAATGCCGTCTCCCATGCTGCCCATATAACCGATGGCGTTGTAACTGCCAAGGCTGATGCCGACAATGCCGGCCAAAATTATACCTATTGCGAGAACAACCATCACATTAAGTCCAATGATTGCGGTTACGAGGACTGCCATGTAGGGTAGAACCTTCAGCCATTCGATTTCTCCTTCCGATGCGGGGCTGTGCAGTTCCCCACCAAAGAGACTGTAATAAACCAGTACGGCGATGGCGGCTGGCAATACGATGAATATGTTGGCTTTGAATTTGTCTTTCATTTCGCAACCCATCGTTTGAGTGGCAACGATGGTGGTGTCTGATATGAACGAAAGGTTGTCACCGAAGAATGCGCCGCCTACTACGATGGCTACCACCATTGCGGTGTCTCCTCCTGTTTGACTGGCAATGCCGGCTGCTACTGGTGTGAGGGCTACAATGGTACCAACGGATGTGCCGATTGAAAGGGATATGAAACAGGCTGCTATAAATAGTCCGGGCAATAACATACTCTCTGGCATGAGATGTAGAGTTGCTTGTACTGTGGCATCTACTGCTCCCATGCTTTTGGCGCTTTGCGCAAATGCTCCTGCCATAACAAAGATCCATATCATCAGCATGATGTTGGAGTTTCCTGCTCCTTTGCTATATTGGTCGATGCGCTGACTTAAACTGATTCCTTTGGTCATCACAATGGCGAAGGCGGACGATGTGGCGAATGCTACCGTGATGGGAACGGCATAAAAGTCTTTGGCAACGACGGCAGTCACTACATACAGGCATAGAAACAGGATCAGTGGACTAAGTGCCCATAGGTTGGGTCTTCGAGGTTCTGTCTCTCGTATTTCTTTCATTTTTTTCTTCTTGATGATGGTTGTCAATCCTTGGTAACTTTATTAAAACTTATCCAAATAAAAAAAAGCACCGAAATTACTTTCGATGCTTTGAGGTCTCTGGCGGATTCGAACCGCCGTAAACGGTTTTGCAGACCGGTGACTAAGCCACTCATCCAAGAGACCGTTGTTCTTAATTGCGATGCAAAGTTAGACTTTATTTTCCCTTTTTCCAAATGTTTTAGCGATTTTTTTTGAGATGCTGTTTGATTTTTTTTGCTGAAGAATTTTTTTACGGATTTATAGAGTGTTTTTAAGGGAATCATTTTTTTACGAAATCCACTCAAAGTTCTCTTTGCCTGCACCTATCTCAAAATGTAGTTTTACGATGCCTAAATCCATTTTGGTATATCCGAAAAACGAAAACAATCGTTCTGCTTTTACTCTCGGTTTCCCATTCTTGCCTTCGTCAATATATTCGATGTGGAATTTTTGTTGGTTGATTGCTGTGGGTGCCAGACGTGCTGCTTCCATTCCTTGCCTGAACCATGTCGGACTGTCTTCTGTGGCATTGCTCAACTCTTCCACACGCTTGTGTTTTCGCATTGAGCCTTGTGTTTCTCCATATCCCAACGCGATAAAACAAATTACTTTTTCGTCATCGTTCAGGGTGAATGCGCCTTTCACTTTTTGATAGGTCAATGCCGCCCAGCAGGTGTTTAGACCAAGTTGTTGCGCTAAAAGCACCAGCTGTTCGCCGTAGTAACCCACTTTTTCGTCAAGGTCTTGACCTTTTTTCCCGGCAATTACGAGGTAATTCTTCACTCCTTTGAAAGTACCATAGCAAAGCAGACCTTTAAATCCCTTGGGCTCGTTGGTCACCAACTGGATGTGAAGCCCACTTTCTGCATTAACAGTTTCTGTTTTTTGCTGAATGTTCTCCACCACGTCTTGTGGCAGGGGGAGGTCTTTATATTTTCTGACTGAATGTCGTGCTGCTATGGCTTCGAGTAGTGTCATGGATATTTTTAAACAGCTTATTAGTTGATTACATATACGCGTTTTACGCGTCTGCTTACACTGGTAAGTATTTCGTAAGGAATGGTGCCAAGCAGGTCAGCTACCTCGCAAATGCTTTGGTGAGGACCGAATACTTCCACCACGTCTCCCTCTTGGGCGTCTATGCCTGTAAGGTCAATCATGCAGACGTCCATGCAGACGTTTCCTACGATAGGAGCGAATTTCCCATTGATCCACACTTTACCTTTTCGGTTGCCAAGGTGGCGGTCAAGTCCGTCTGCATAACCGATAGGTATGGCGCCGATGACGCTGTCCTGGCTGAGTTTTCCTTTGCGGCTGTAGCCTACAGTCTCGTTGGCTGGCACATGTTTTATCTGGAAAATGTTGGTTTTAAGGGCACATACTTCCTGCAAACGACTGTTGTCTATGGCGCTTATGCCATAGTGCCCGATGCCCAGACGCACCATGTCGTATTGGTATTGGCTGAAACGCTCTATGCCTGCCGAGTTGCAGATGTGAGCCATGATTTTGTAGTCAAACGCGTTTTCCAACTGTTTCCTGACATTTTCAAATGTCTCGATTTGTTGGAGTGTGAATGAGTCAAAATCGGCGCTGTCGCTACCTACCAAGTGGCTGAACACGCTGCGAGGTCGCACTTGATTCTGGCTTTTCAGCACTTCTATCAATTCCGCAATTTCGTCTGGAATGAAACCAAGGCGGTGCATGCCGGTGTCTATCTTCAAGTGGATAGGGTAGTCGGTGATGTCCATCCGTTTGGCTTCTTTTATCACCAATTCCAGCATCTTGAAGTTATAAATCTCTGGTTCGAGATTGTATTCAAATATTTTGGGGAACGTGTTTGGCGCAGGGTCCATCACCATGATTGGAATATGGATTCCTTCTTTGCGCAGGTTGGCACCTTCATCGGCTACTGCCACTGCCAGATAGTCGCAACCGTTTTGCTGGAGGGCTCGGCTTACTTCCACATCTCCACTACCGTAGGCGTAGGCTTTTACCATGCTGCAAATCTTTGTGCCTGGTTTCAGAAAACTCCTGAAATAGTTGAAGTTGCTCACCAATGCGCTCAGGTTTACCTCCATAATGGTTTCATGAACGGCGTAAGACAGCAAGTCGCTGATGTCTTCAAAGTGGAATTGGCGGCTGCCTTTGAGCAGTATGGTCTCATGGTGGAATGCAAAACTGCCGAAGTGAGCGATAAAGTCGGCTGTGGTGGTGAAGAAATGTTTCTCTCCCACGTGCAGTTGGTCTTGGTGTTGACTGATTTGTTGGCCTATGCCAATAAGGCGGTCGAGACCTTTGCTCGATATTAAATCTTGCACTTCATCATACAATTCTTCTTCGGTTTTGCCACTTTGCATGATGTCGCTCAATATCAATGTCTTTTTGCTGTCTTTTATGGCAGATTGCTGGTTGAGGCAATCCAATGCGATGGCGAGCGAGTTGATGTCGCTGTTATAACTGTCGTCTATGATGGTGCAGTCGTTTTGTCCGCGTTTCAACTCCAATCGCATGGCTACCGGCTCTAATCTGTTCATGCGGACGCTGATTTGTTCGGCGTTGTAGCCCAACTGTATCATTACTCCCAAGCAGATGGTTGAATTTTCAATGGATGCTTGGTCGCTGTAATAGATTGTGTAGTTGCCGGAAATGTGTTTTTGGGGAACTTCATAGCCAATGGTGCTCTGTTTCCCGTTTTTCTCAATGCTGACAATGCGGATGTCCGCATCTTTGCTGGTGCCTATTCCGATGAGGTCGGCATTCAGGCAAGCCTGATGCACACAGATATCCACCAGTTTGTTGTCTTTGTTGTAGATGATGGTGTTGCAGTGCTCAAAGAGTTGCATTTTTTCCATGCACTTCTCTTTCTGGCTTGCGAAGTTTTCCTGGTGAGCCTCTCCCAAGTTGGTGAATACTCCGATGGTAGGTCGGATGATGCGGGCGAGGTTGCCCATTTCGCCTACTTGTGAGATGCCGGCTTCAATGATGCTCAGTTCGGTGTCTTCCGACATTTCCCACAATGAAAGTGGTACGCCGATCTGTGAGTTGTAACTTCTTGGCGACCTGCATATTTTGTGGTCTTCGTGGAGCAACTGATAGAGCCATTCTTTCACGATGGTTTTCCCGTTGCTGCCTGTGATGCTGATAAGCGGACAGGTGAAGCGGCGGCGGTGTTCACCCGCAAGGCGCTGGAGTGCTTCAAGCGTGTCGCTTACAACGATAAAATCGGCGTCACTTTTCCCTATCATGGCCTTGGGCTCACTGATCAGAAAACTGCGAACTCCGTTTTTGTAAAGATTGTCGATATATTGGTGACCGTTGCGCCGCGAGGTTTTTAAGGCTATAAACAATGTCTGCTCTGCAATCGCAAGGGCGCGGCTGTCGGTACAAAGGTGTGCTGTTTTTTTGTTTCCGTCTCCTTCAAGGCGTCCGCCCGTCATTTGGGCGATTTCTGCTGAAGTGTACATCTTTTTATTTGCTTTTTTCCTTCATCTGCTCGGCATACAGTTCTTCGCTGTCGCTTACGCCGGTTAATTTTTTGAGTTGGTTCATGAAATACATGAGTGCTACTATCATGACGATCATGCTCGGTATGAATATGACTGCCAGACTGATCAATTTCACTTTGCCCAATGCTTCGTTGTAATCTTCAATTATGCCCATGTAGTGCTGGGTGACGAAGTAGTTGACAATAGAGGATAAGACAAACGATGCGGCAATCATGAATGAGGTGTTGCGCAATGTTTTCATAAATGGCTCTTGATTGCCTTTTTCTGTAATCAGTTGATCGATTTTTTCGGTGTTGAACATCATTGGGTTGTAAAACATTTTCTTCACCAATGGGTTCTTGCCGAAATTGCTTAACACGAGGACCAAACCGATCATCAATGGTACAGCCGCGCGTTCATAGGCCACATATTCTCTGGGTAGTTCCAATAGCCCAATCAACCCGGTGACTAAAATGCCGAAAAAGCCGACTACAGCCAGCAGACTGGTTTTCCGCTCTTTGATAAAATGGTATAGAAAAAAGCCCACAGGAAACGCCAATGCGATGATTAGTCCATATTTACCAGCGTCTGCCCGCTCTAAACCTGTTGCAGCAGTTATTAGTTTTGGTAACTGAAATAAACACAATACCGGAAGGATTATGTTGAATAACAGGCTCTTCATGGAGCCTTTGGGTTTTTCTGCTTGTTCGTTTAGAGGCTTGTTTTCCATTCTTTTTGTAAGTTTTGCTTATGACGACTTTATTGTGGTCATTTTTACCATCTGCGAAGTTACAAACAAATTGCAAATTTCACAAATATAGGGGGCTTTGCTTACGACTGGGAGTTTTATTTGAAAAGTAACTTGATTTGTTCTTTCCCAATATTCAACATATAGATGCCTGCTGGTAAATCTCCACGACGGAGATTAAACCTATTGCTGCCGACTTCGGCGTCAAATATGGTGTTTTGTACCAATTCCCCTAAGATGTTGGTAAGACGTATGGCTGTTTTGCCTTCTTTTTCAGATTGATATAAGATTTCAATCTGGTCTTCAACCGGATTTGGCGTCACTGTCAGTCTTGGTGTCTTTCTCATGATTTCAGAGGCTGTGTAATCATTCAGCAAATAGCGGCACGCATTCTCTACAAGTGTCACTGCCTCATCGCTCACCAAACCGATTGAACTGCCGTTGATGCCGATTTGAATGTATTTTTCGTTTAGTGGCGTTCCTGCAATCACGGCGCCAGGTTCTGCTTCGAAAATGCAGACGTTCTCAGTGCCTTTAATGCTTGCCAAAGGGGTGATTTTCCCTTCAACGGAAGTGAAATTCTCTGGATTCATGTAGGTGAATCCTTTGGTGTTGACGTTGGTCAGCAATGCTATTTCGCCATTGTCGATGTTTACATTTTTGAAGATAGGGTGGGAAGGGTCGCCTGTAACTACTAAAGTGGTGGCTGTGGCATCGTCTCCATAGCCCGATGTGGCCCAATTCCAAGTGCCTTCACTTGTTTTATAGACATGAACTTTCATGTTGAGCATTGGTTTGTTGAGTCCTTTCAGACTCATCATGATAGGCGCGTTGGATGGCGTGATCTCACTGATGATCACCATGTCATACATGGAAAAATCTACATACTTTTGTTGGGCGTCAACTTCTGTTACATATAGGTTGTTCGATGCTTTTAGCGCAGGAAGTAAAACCTGATCATTGGCGTAGTTGGCATTGGTGGCATCGGTGATGTAGGCCACTTTTTTGCGTAAATCAGTGCTGTCTGGAATGATGGTAAGTGTGCCTCCAGGCCCTTCCACGTTGACGTTTGGCCCTTCTGTTTGAAGAGTGTAGGAATAAGTGCCGACCATGCTTGGCGTGCCTGCTATGGTGAGTGTTCCGTTGACGTCTGTGGCTGTCACTCCTTTTGGCAAATTGCCCAGAACTTGTAAACGGTCGGCATTGGTGTAGGTATATATGGTGCTCGTCATTGGCTGACCTACTACGATGGTCTGATTGCGCGCGCCGCCAGACCCTTTTCGGCCGATGGTGGCTGTGTCGCGGACAACAGGACTGTTTCCCACAACAGCAATGTCTGGTTGTTTCACTTTTTCCACACCATCCCCAATGTAGAAACTAAGGTGAGGTGGTTGGTTGTATGCTGTGTTCTGCCAAGCCACGCCACATCGGTAAACAGCGTCGTGCATTGGTGTGAACAATCGATACTTGCTTTCTATGATGGTGGTGTAGATGAATATCTGACTTGGGTCGTCGGTGTTGTAGGTGATAACCTCTTCTCGCCAGTCTCCGAATATGTCGGCAGATAAGCAAGGATTGGCTTTGGTAGAGTTGATTGAAGATCCTTTTAACGTGATGAGTGTGGATGTTCCGTTACCATTCCACTTGGTAATGGTGGTTCCGTCGAGCAGTTCATCTTGCAAATCTCCATCCCAATATATGCGGAAGTTGATAGATGGGCGCTTGGTGGAAATGATGTTGCCTTTGATGTCATATACGTTGTTGTTGCCTGTGCTCCAACATTCAAAGCCAGGGTGAGATGCGTCGATATCCGCAGCCAAACCACGCCCGACATCTTTGCCAAGTTTTTCTCCGAAAACCACTTTGCCTGTCCGTAGGTTGCGTAGTTCGTATCCATACGCGCTGCTGGTCTCTTCATGGACAAACCACCCTAATAAATCGGTGGTGGATGGGTCCATTTGCGACACGTGCATAGCGTCTCCGTGGCCCAATCCCGTGCGGTAGAATAGTTTGCCGTCGTGATCTATGCACGCCGATCCGTATATGATTTCATCATACCCGTCACCATCAACATCGGCAGAAGTCAGATTGTGGAATCCTTCTCCGTATGCTCCTTGGCCCGATGTGGTGGAGTGGTGCTCCCAGCGTTGAACCAATTTCCCGCCTTTAAAGTCATAAGCGACCAGGTTGGACTGGGTGTAGTAGCCGCGGCACATTACCACACTTGGATGAACACCATCGAGGTAAGCAGTGCAGGCTAAGTAGCGGTCGCAACGGTTGCCATAATTGTCTCCCCATGTGCTCTTGTTGCTGATGTTTCCGCGCCCTGGGTTGAACGCAACAGTGTTGATTTGGGCGCCTGTGGCACCTTCAAAAATGGTGAGATATTCAGGTCCGTCAAGAATGTAACCGCTTGAATTCCGGTAGTTCCTGCTTGGATCGTCATTCCCCATGACCACATATTTCCCTTTCCCGTCGATGGTGCCAGGGGCTGTTTTGCAGACCATCTCGGCCTTGCCATCTCCATCAAAATCATATACCTGAAACTGCGTGTAGTGTGCGCCGGCACGGATGTTTACCCCTAAATCAATGCGCCATAAAAAGGTGCCGTCAAGCCTATAACAATCAATATAAACTTTGTCTGTGACGCCGGATTGGGAGTTGTCTTTTGAGTTGCTGGGATCCCATTTTACAAACAATTCATATTGCCCGTCTCCATCCACATCTCCTACGCTCATGTCGTTAGGTGTGTAGGTGCAGCCATTTGCTGTCGGACGTTTCAGTGTAAGCGTCTTGTATTGCTCCGCCCATACAGGGGTGGCAATTGAAGCGTCTGTTTCTTTGCCGTCTTTTACTGCTTTTACTATGTATTTGGAATTTTGTGTGCCTGCTGCATCCACATAGTTCGTCTTGTCGCCGATGGGGGTGTTGTTTACCTTCACTCCATCACGGTAAAGATTGAATGAGGTCGATGCGGCGTCAGTACCAAGAAAACGCCAACTGACAAATACACCGTTGGCTGTCTTGACTGCGACAACACCTCTGTCCAGATATTCCATCTGCTTGGTCGCACTCATTGTGTGGCTGATACTCAGTAGTATTAACAGCAGAAAAGTAAATGCTTTGCGTAAATTGTTTTTCATGGCGATGACGTTTTGTGTTTCAATTTAGTTTATTAGTCACAAATATAGTGCTTTTTACATAGTTATGATGCGAAATTTGTTGCAATCAATAGTATTTCCGTTTCATTCCCCTTATCTCATGACAAACGGGCATTATATATTCTGCAATTCCTTAAACAAGTCCAATAGTTTTTTCATTCCTATTGTAGCTGATTCCTTAATATGCACATAGCCAAGTTCCTCACACATCTTCATTTCTCCCGGATCAATAACATATTTTGGAACAGAGTGATTCTTAGAAGTTGTTTCAATTTTTGTTGGAGATTTATATGTGTGTATTTTTCAGGATGTTTTGAAGTGGATTTGAAAGGAGCAATGGATGCCCATTGTGACTGAAGATTCACTCAAAACGGACGAAAAAGACCTATAAAAAGCCCAAAAGAAGCAGTTCGCAAAAATATAAACAGCTTCTAAGCCAATTTTATGATTCTTACTTCAAGACGGATCTTACTGTCATACCATAACATCTGCTGTCGTATCCAAATCCGATTTTTTCTTTTTCAATGAAGAGATAAATTGCTAGGATTGATTCTTTTTGGTGAAGTGAACACGTCAGGTATTTTCCATAGTTGACATTCGATGTGTAAATTTCATCATCCTTACTTTGTGCTGCTGGTAGAAAAATTGTATTGCCGTTGGTCTTAGAACGTCCTATCATTCCTGTCACTTTTGTTTCGTTATAGTTGTCCGTCCACTCCCAATTGCAACCATCTTTTAATTCCGTCATTTCTTTTTCTGTCGGCGTGCGCCATGCACTGCCCCAATTAGTGGTGGCAGCGTCATCTTCTGCATCTAATACAGTTTTATTATCGACACTTCCTCGTTTGCTGTCTGTCACATACTTATTGAAATCTGTTGGATCTCCGTAGCCATCAGAACTTTTATAATGGCACCATTTATAGGAGTCCCAACTATAGTCTCTTTGTGGTTTTGTCTCCCCCCAGGCGAAGTAGTCGCCGTATTCGGTTGGCTTGGTGGCACCTATATTGTAGGTTGCCCACTTGGTGCCACTTGGTAAGCCAAGGTCCACATAGTCGTGTCCTTCCACTTGTCCGCTAACAGTCTGTGCGGAACATTCTATTCCACAAACCATCAACAGCATTGTGATCAGCGTGTATATTGTCTTATTCATATTAGTAATTAAATGTCTGGCAAAGATAACAAAAAAAGCAGCGACTGAAGTTTCAACTACTGCTTAATAGTTCTCAAATTTATTTCTATTGCTGTATTAGTCAATCAAGCCTTTTGAAGGTTTCCACTTTGCAACCTTCTTCGCATGAATCTGAATACTTCTATTATTTTTGTCTATCTTTGTAAATATACAAAAACGAAACTTTATATTTATGAAAGACTATTTTTTTTCATTATCTTTGCACTATATAAAATGTTTTTATGGAGAATAAACTTACCATTTATAATACGCTGACACGAAAGAAGGAGCTTTTCGTGCCGCTTCATGCCCCTCATGTGGGCTTGTATGTTTGCGGACCTACTGTCTATGGCGATGGACACCTCGGACACGCTCGACCTGCTATCACTTTCGACACACTCTTCCGTTATCTTCAGCACCTTGGTTATAAAGTGCGCTACGTCAGGAACATTACTGACGTAGGTCACCTAGAACATGATGCAGATGAAGGAGAAGATAAAATCTCAAAGAAAGCAAGACTTGAGCAGAAGGAACCTATGGAAGTCGTGCAGTATTATGTTACTCGTTACCATAAGGCCATGGAGGCTCTTAATGTGTTGCCTCCAAGCATCGAACCTCATGCTTCGGGACACATCATTGAACAAATCGAGTTCGTGAAGAAAATCCTTGATGCCGGTTATGCCTACGAAAGCGAAGGGTCCATCTATTTTGATGTCCCTAAATATGCTAAGAAGTTCAATTATGGCGAACTCTCCGGACGTAACATTGAAGAGACGCTTGAAAACACACGCGAACTGGATGGCCAGAGCGAAAAGAGAAACGCTGTGGATTTCGCTCTCTGGAAGAAAGCACAGCCGGAACACATCATGCATTGGCCTTCTCCTTGGAGTGAAGGCTTCCCAGGATGGCACTTGGAATGCTCTACAATGAGCACAAAATACCTTGGTGAGGAATTTGATATTCACGGTGGAGGTATGGACCTCATGTTCCCGCACCACGAATGTGAAATAGCACAATCTACTGCGGCTCTCGGCAAACCAAGCGTGCACTACTGGATGCACAATAATATGATTACCATCGAAGGCCAGAAGATGGGCAAATCTTTGGGTAACTTCATCACGCTGAATGAGTTCTTTGAAGGTACACATCCTAAACTGGTGCAGCCTTACGCACCTATGACGATTCGTTTCTTCATTCTTCAGGCTCATTATCGCAGCACCGTCGATTTCAGTAACGAGGCGCTGCAGGCTGCAGAAAAGGGATTGGCTCGTCTCGGTGAGGCTTATGCTCGCTTGCAACGTATTCAGCCTGCAACTCAAACAACTGTGGATGTGAAAGGCTTGCGTGAAAAATGCGAGGCTGCCATGTGCGACGACCTCAATACTCCTATCGTAATCAGCCATCTTTTCGATGCGACAAAGGCGATCAACCTTATTACCGACGGAAAGGCTACTATCAACAAGGAGGATCTCGACGAGTTGAAATCTGTGTTTGACTTGTTCATCAATGATATCCTCGGTCTCCGCTTCGAATCGGTTGGCGGCGGAAAGAATGAGGCTTACAAAGGGGCTATCGATCTTTTGCTTGATATCCGCAAACAGGCAAAGGCAAACAAAGACTGGGCTACAAGCGACCTGATCCGCGATAAACTTGCAGCGCTCGGCTTCTCTGTAAAAGATACAAAAGACGGTTTTGAATGGTCTCTTTGATAAGAGAATAACTCGCTTTTAATCAAAAAAAACGGCATTGCTTACAGAAAGTAATGCCGTTTTTTTGTTGTTGCACTTATTTTTCTTGTGTATTCCGATTATTTGTGCTAAATTGGTGAAACTATTTGTGATACCACCATAAATTGAGGCCTATGAAAGACAAAGATTCAAAAACAACGACAAAGACGCATAAGCAAACATTAGTGTTGGAATACCTGTTTGGACATATTCCGATGAGCCTGCTTTGGGAAAACATTTCCACTACACACGGGTTGTCGGAGTGGTTTGCCGATAAGGTCGTGGCTGATGGTATAGATTACACTTTCTACTGGGACGACGAGAGCGAGTCTGCCATATTGAAGCAAAGCCGGCTGGGCGTGTATGTGAGATTTCATTGGACAGATGATGATAACCCGAAATCTTTTTTTGAATTCAGAATAAACGAAGACGCTCTGACGCGCGATGTGGTCTTGTCTATTACCGATATGGTGGATCCAGAGGAGGTTGAAAGCGCTACCGAATTGTGGAATTTGCAAGTCGCAGATTTGCAAAAGAAGTTAGGAGTGTGATTTTGCCTTTTTTCGTTTTTTTTATTTCCCATTTGTTTAATTGTTTCCCCTTTTTCGATAATTTTGTAAAAACGTTTTTATAAATTCGCTAAAATGGGCATTAAGCGCTTACATATATACCTTATCAAAGGTTATCTCGGTACTTTCTTTGCCACGTTCTGTGTCTGCCTTTTTATTGTGCTTATGCAGTTCCTGTGGAGATATGTGGATGATATGGTGGGCAAAGGTCTTTCTACATCCGTTCTTTTACAGTTTTTCTATTATGCGGCACTTTCGCTGGTGCCAATGGCGCTACCTCTTTCCATTCTCCTTTCTTCTCTGATGAATTTCGGAAACTTGGGAGAACGTCTCGAACTGCTTGCTATGAAAGCCTCTGGTATCTCGCTTTTCCGCATCATGAAGCCTTTTATCGTATTTGTGGCGATAGTGGCTGTTGGCGCTTTTTATTACGCCAACAATGTCCTTCCTATAATACAGGAACGCCTGTATATTCTGACGCGCTCCATGGCTGAGAAATCACCCGAAGTGGAAATCCCCGAAGGTTCTTTTTACCAAGGTATCCCAAATGTGAGCGTGTATGTCGGACACAAGGATTCGGATACCAAATTGCTTGAAAACATCATGATTTATGATTTCACCAGCTCCAACTCCACTGGTGGCAATCAGTCCATAGCAGATAATATCTCTATCATTTGTGCCGATTCGGGACGTATTGAGTCCGATGGACATAATATGTATCTTACTCTTTACAATGGTGTGACATTCGAAAACATGAAGAATCAGCAGTCGGGAAAGTCGAATACTAAATCCATTCCATACAGACGTGAAGAGTTCGCATACAAACAAATCACAATGGAGTTCGACAACTCGTTTAAGACGGTTGATGCTAGTGTGACTGCCAATAAATACATCGGTAAGAACATGCAACAGTTGGCCACTGTGGTCGATTCTTTGAACATTGTCTCTGTGGAGGTCGGCAATAAACATGCTCTTGAATTTTTGACTGACTTCTATTTTGAACGTAATACCGCCAATAAGGCGAAATTATCCGAATTGACTCCAAAAGAAGGCTTGTCGATTGACGATTTGATGGGTAAACTCAACAAGGATAATGCCTACGCTGTTTATGAAGATGCATTGGGCACTGTCAACAATTGCTTGATGACGTGTGAACGTATGGCTGGTGAGAAAGACTATCTCGTTGACCGAAGCGCTCGCCGACATAATATTGAGTGGCACCGCAAACTTACTGTGTCTGTCGCTTGCTTGCTCTTCTTCTTTATCGGTGCGCCGCTTGGCTCTATCATCCGAAAGGGTGGACTTGGTACGCCGATTGTTATATCAGTGTTCATTTTTATTCTCTACTACGTTATAGATAACTCAGGCTATAAAATGGCACGAGAAGGTGCTTGGTATGTATGGATGGGTATATGGTTCAGTTCTGCTGTTTTATTACCATTGGGGGCCTTCCTTACTTATCAGGCAGCAACAGATTCTACTTGGAATATCAGTGCCGAACAGTTGAAGAGAATTGAACAATGGGCGAAGATTCTTTCCCGTTTCGCCCGATGATCTGGCGATTGGACAAGAATAACGAAATAGTTTTTAGGATAATATTTTTTCAAAGAAATGGAAAATAATAATTATATAAACTCTATAGAAGAAGCCTTGGAAGATTTCAAACAAGGCAAATTTCTTATCGTGGTAGATGATGAAGACCGCGAAAATGAAGGCGACTTCATTACTGCTGCTGAGACTATCACGGAAGATAAAGTGAATTTCATGTTGAAGGAAGGACGTGGATTGCTTTGTGCTCCTATCACAATGAAACGTTGTGAGGAGTTGAACCTCCAACGTCAGGTTCAAGAAAACACTTCCATTCTTGGTACTCCTTTTACTGTGACTGTTGACAAGTTGGAAGGATGTTCAACGGGTGTCTCAGTTCACGATCGTTGTGCTACAATTCGAGCTTTGGCTGATCCTTCTTCCACTTCTGCCACTTTCGGACGTCCAGGACACATCAATCCGCTTTATGCTCAGGAAAAAGGTGTTTTGGCTCGTGCTGGACATACTGAGGCTGCTGTGGATCTGGCTCGATTGGCGGGGCTCCAGCCTGCAGCTGCTCTTATCGAAATCATGAATCCGGATGGCACTATGGCGCGTATGCCTCAACTTATTGAAGTGGCAAAGAAATTCGGTATAAAACTGATTACTATAAAAGACCTTATCGCATATCGCTTGAAACGTGAAAAACTTGTTGAAAAAGGCGAGGAAGTGAATATGCCGACTAAATACGGACAGTTCCGACTCATTCCTTTCCGTCAAATCGATAATGGATTGGAACACGTGGCCCTCATCAAAGGGGAATGGAAGGAAGGCGAGGCTGTGCTCGTTCGTGTGCATTCGTCTTGCGCTACGGGCGACATCTTCGGCTCTTATCGCTGCGATTGCGGAGACCAACTTCACAAAGCCATGCAGTTGGTCGATGAGGCAGGTAAGGGTATCGTTCTTTACATGAATCAAGAAGGTCGTGGTATCGGCTTGATGAATAAGATTCGCGCCTACAAGTTGCAGGAAAACGGTATGGATACTGTGGATGCAAACACACATCTTGGCTTCAAACCAGATGAACGTGATTACGGTGTTGGCGCTCAAATTCTTCGTGAACTCGGTGTCTCAAAAATGAGACTGATGACAAACAACCCTGTGAAACGTGTCGGGCTTGAAAGTTATGGCTTGGAGGTGGTTGAAAACGTACCTATCGAAATCGAACCAAACAAATACGATATCGATTATCTCCGCACAAAACGCGACCGCATGAGACATAATCTCAACAAACTCTAATAAAATTTTTCTTTTGATTAAAATACTTTTTCGAATATGACGCTTTTAAACGTATTATTGCAGGCTCAGGATTCGCTTGCAGCCGCTGCACAGACCGTAGCTGATGCTCCAGCTCAGGAAATAAACTTGTTTGAACTCGCTTGCAAGGGTGGTTTCACCATGATTCCGTTGCTCTTCCTTTGCATCATGTCTATTTATATCTTTTTTGAACGTCTTATGGTGCTTCGTCAGGCCAACAAGCAGGATAACTCGTTTATGGATCGTATCAAAGATTTTCTTCACGATGGTAAAATCACCGAGGCTGAGGAACTTTGTAGTCGTACCAACACCCCATATTCGCGCATGGTGGCAAAGGGTATCTCTCGTTTGGGACGTCCTATGAACGACGTTCAAGTCTCTATTGAAAACGTTGGTAACCTTGAGGTCGCTAAACTTGAAAAAGGCCTTTCTTGGTTGGCAACAACTGCTGGTGGTGGTCCAATGATCGGTTTCATGGGTACTGTCATTGGTATGATTCAGGCTTTCTTCAATATGTCAACTGCTGGAAACAATGTTGATGTGACCAATCTCGCAGGTGGTATCTATACCGCAATGGTGACTACTTTGGCAGGTCTTATCGTAGGTGTTATTGCTTTCTTCGCATACAACTATTTGGTGTCTCGTGTGGATAAGGTGGTTCGTGACCTTGAAGCGCGCTCGCTTGAGTTTATGGACATCCTCAACGAATGATTCTTGTGTTATTTCTAATTTAGGGTATTCATTATGGCGCTTAAAAGAAGAAATAAAGCCGATGCATCTTTCAACATGTCGTCGATGACGGACTTTGTGTTCCAAATCCTCGTCTTTTTCATGTTGACATCTTCGGTCGTGCATCCAAATGCTATCAAGATCAACCTACCTCAGAGTAATGTTCAGACTAAGGCTAAGCCTTTGGCTCGCGTGGTTATCGACGAAAATCTCAACTATTACGTCGGTTTCGGTAGTGAGAAGGAACGTCCCATCTCGTTTGACGAGCTTGAACCTTGGCTGCAAAATGAGGCTGCCACTGAGCCTGACATGTATGTGGCTCTCTACGGTGAATCAACTGTGCCTCTTGGCGAGGTGGTGAAGGTGCTTAGCATTGCCAATACAAATAAGTTCAAATTGGTTATTGCTACTATGCCATTGGATAAAAAACAATGAGGACTCGCTCCTAATTTTTTTGTAATCAAATATTTTTTCATCTATGCAGTTGGAAGAAAAATCAAAATGGTTTGGAGGCGTTGCCTCGTTCTTGTTCCATGTTGCAGTGCTGCTCATTCTCTTGTTCGTTTATATGAGAAATGAAACACCTGTTCAGGAAGAAGACGGTGTGCCTGTCTCTATGGGAATGCCCGACCAAGGTGGTCCCGATTTTTTTGAACCCACTCCAGCATCGGAAGTCCCAGAGGTGGCTGAAGCGCAACCTCAATCTTCTGAATTGGCTGCATCTCAGGCTCCTGATCTTCCAACCCAAGAAATTGAGGAAACGGTGACTGTGCCTACTTCAAAGGAAAAGAAAAAGGAACAGGAGAAAATCGATCAGGAACTTCTTGCTCAACAAAAAGCACAGAAAGAAGCCGAACGTCTTCGTAAGGAAGAGGAACTACGCAAAAAAGAGGAGGCTCGAAAGAAAGCTGAAGAGGAGGAGGCGGCTCGTCAGAGAGCGCAAAACGCCACTAATATCTTTAAGAAAAAGACGGATGCCAATGGCGGTGGAGCGGATGCCAACTCTAAAGGTACTGGAAACGGTGCAAATCCGGGTAACCAAGGCGCCCCAGATGGCAAATCGGGTGGTGGATTAGGCGGAAATGGAAACCGTTTCGACTTGGCTGGACGAACTATTGTCGGCTCTTTGCCTCGTCCTGCTTATACTGTGAACGAACAGGGCTCTGTCATCGTCAATGTCGAGGTGAATAGTGAAGGCACAGTTGTGGCGGCTACCGTTCAAAGATGTAAGGGCATCACAAGCAAAGTGCTTAAGGATGCTGCTGTCGCTGCTGCCTATAAGGCCAAGTTCAACTATAAAAAGGGACCAAACCAGAAAGGTACCATTACTTACGAGTTTAAACTGAACTAATCGTTGGCTCTTTATTTCTAATTATCATGAAAGTATATGCATTTTTTATAGATGGCTTCGAACCTACTGAGGCTGTCGCTCCTATTGATATTATGCGACGCGCTAAATACGATGTTGTGATGGTTTCTTTGATGGGACGCCTTCAAGTGGATGGAGCACATGGTATTTCGCTGAAAACCGACGTCTTGTTTGAAGATGTCAAAGATTTCACCGATGCGGATCTTATCTTTTTACCAGGAGGCGGCACAACTCTTAATTACTTGAAGTACGATCATTTGAAATCTGTGGTGATGAGCCACTATCAAGCCGGAAAACATCTTTCCGCAATTTGTGCTGCTCCTATGGTGTATGGTACCTACGGAATCCTCAAAGGGGAAAAGGCGACTTGCTATCCTGGGTTTGAAAAGGATTTGATTGGAGCGGAATTTGTGCATGCTTCTGTCGTGACCTCTGGTCAGTTTATTACAGCAGCAGGTGCGGGTGCTGCCATTTATTTGGGTTTCAAGATCCTTGAAGTGATGAGTGACAAACGTGTGTCTGACCTTATTCGTCAGTCTGTCAACTATCAGCCCGAATCTTGATGTTTTAAATCGTTTTTTTTATGCTGAATATTGGAGAAATGAACACGCTCAAAGTTGCGCGTGTGGCTGGTACTGGTTGTTATTTGGATGGCGGGGACACCGAAGGTGAAATCTTTTTGCCGAAGACCGATGTGCACAAAGACGAAATAAATGTTGGCGATGAAATCAGGGTTTTCCTTTATCGAAATGCACGTCGAAATGCGGTGGCTACCACGCATGAACCATCAGTAATGCCTGGCCAGTTCGGTTTTCTTTCTGCAGAGTCGGTTTCACCTTATGGCGCTCTGCTCGATTGGGGACTGACGACTCCTGTGTTCATGCCTTCTCGTGAATGGAAAACACGCATCCGTGTGGGTGGCATATATCTTGTTTATGTTTATTATGACAAGGAAACAGAACAGATTATTGCAACTATGCATACGGAACGTTACCTCGATCTTCGCAAACCAGAGTATCAGATGAATCAGGTAGTCTCTGTCCTCTTTACCGAAGAGCATGAAAGAGGCTACCGTGTTATTGTGGACGACGCTTTTAAAGGCATGGTATATCAAAGTGAGATATTTGAGTATGTCGAGGTCGGAATGCGTACCAAAGGCTATATTAAGTTTGTCCGTCAAGATGGAAAAATTGACGTTGCTTTGCAAAAGCAAGGACTTAGTGTCGTCAATTCTATTGATGATATCATCCTTTCTGAACTTCAGAGAAACAATGGTTTTCTTCCTTTTACTGATAAAAGTGATCCCGATGATATTGCCGACCATTTCGGATGCAGTAAAAAGGCGTTCAAAAAGTGTATCGGTGTCCTTTATAAACATCGCCGTATCTCTATAGAGGAGGATGGAATCCGTCTTATTGCTCCTAAAAACTAATTTTTTTCTGCCCATGTCAAATGCCATTCTAATTAATAATGTGCAGACTGCCAGTCATGCATTGGTTAATGTCCTTATTGAAGGTGCCTGTTTCTCAAAGATTTCCAATGAGCCAATACAGGCTCCAGAAGGTTGTGAGATCGTGGATGGTACAGGTTTTGCCATAATTCCTCCTTTTTATAACGGACACTGCCATGCTGCTATGTCTTTGTTGCGTGGATATGCAGATGATATGCCATTACAATCCTGGCTGAACGATGCCATTTGGCCTATGGAAGCCAAAATGACAGCCGAGGATATTGAAGTGGGATCTCGTTTGGCGGTCTTGGAGATGATTAAAAGTGGTACTGTTTTCTTCGCAGATATGTATTGGGAGGAACAGGAAACGGTACGTGTCGTCGATGAGATGGGTATTCGCGCTGCTATCGGTCTTTCTATTATGGACCGTTTGTCCGATGATGTTAAAGATCATCTCTTTGAATTGGCAAAACATCCATATTCCACAGATCGTATCTCTACGACTGTTGCTCCTCATGCGATATATACGGTTTCTACCGATTTGCTGAGAAAGTGCAAGGCTGTGGCAGATGAAAATAATCTCTACCTTAATGTGCATCTGGCAGAAACGTTGGTGGAGGATGAAAACTGTCGCAAACAATATGGCGGACTTTCACCTGTTCAGTATATGAACAGCATCGGTTTGCTCGATAATAAAACCATTTTGGGACACGTTGTGCATGTTGATCAGCTTGATCAGGAGTTGTTGGCTAAATCTGGAGCTATTTCCGTTCACAACCCGGCTTCCAATATGAAATTGTCAAGCGGTGTGTTTAAGTTCAGCGAAATGAAAAAGAACGGATGCACAGTAGTCCTTGGTACCGATGGGGCTTCTTCCAACAACAATCTCGATATGCTCGAGGAAATGAAACTGGCAGCGTTGCTCGCAAAGGTCAATGATAACCCAGAGGCTGGATCTGCAACAGACATTTTTGATATGTCCACACGAATCGCTGCACAGGCTTTTGGTATCGATGCGGGTGAAATAAAAGAAGGCAAATTGGCCGATGCGCTTCTTGTCGATCTGAACAACGAAAAACTTGTGCCAAACTATAATCTTATTTCTAATTTGGTTTATTCTGCCGACTCTTCCTGTGTTGATTCGGTTATCTGTAATGGACGTTTTGTGATGAGAAATAGGGTGGTGCCAGGTGAAGAGGAAATTATAGACAGAGCAAAATTTATTTGTGAAAATTTGCCCAAGAGATAATTGTTTGAAATTTCATATTTTTTGTATATAGGTTGAATATTCAAGTATATTTTTGAATATTCAACCTTTTTTTATGGTCATATGTTTGCATTGTTAATTTTTTTTGTTTTCTTTGTAAATTGATTTATTTTTATTTAACAGATCTGATATCATAATATAGTTAAATATGACTTCTAAACGTCTTGCTTCTGTCTTTGGATTATCGTCCAAGACTGAGAAAAAACATTCAGCAAGTCTCGCAAAAACAATGGGACGTTTGCTGTTACCAACGTTATCTGTTTTGTTACCGTCA
Organism: Candidatus Physcocola equi; assembly: GCA_018064855.1. Lineage (GTDB taxonomy): Bacteria > Bacteroidota > Bacteroidia > Bacteroidales > Paludibacteraceae > Physcocola > Physcocola equi. Next base: position 27,423 of record JAGHUM010000003.1, on the reverse strand, counting down.
ACTGCAAATGCAGATATGACCATCAAAAACTGGTGGGGCGCGGACAACGTGAAGGTTGCTCCAGCCAATGATTGCGGTAGCATTTTTGCTATTTCTGGTTCATGTCAAAATGATGGCCAATTCGAGCTTAATTTGGACGGCGTGAACGTGAACGGCTCAAACACGGTGTTTGCAGATGATGTTACTGGATACACTTGGCAGGTCGGCGATGGTGTGTCGGCTGTCAAAAATGTGTCTGGTTCAACAGCTACCGTTAAATTGTATTTCATAAAGGGTGCTGAAAAAGACACTCTTACTTTCTCTTTGCCTACTTATCCGATGATAGGTATCAAAGGTGAAAACTATAAGGATATCGATTTGGCTGATGTCCCTTCTTTCTCTGTTTCTAACTGCTCTGTGAATGAAATTCCATCTGATGCTACTTTCCAATGGCAGAAATTGCTGAATGGTGAAACTGTATGGGCTGATGTCACTGGCGAAACTGGCTTGACTTTCACTCCTGCTGCGGGTGGACCAGACAGTATTTCTTACCGTGTGGTGATGACTCTTGCAAGCGGTGATGTGAATACTGCTCCTATCATGGTGACTTATGCTTTGCCTAAATTTGAATTTGAAATCAATGGTACAATTCCATTCCCTACTGTTCAGAAACCTCTTTACGAACATGAAATATACAACGAGGATACCTTTAATGTTAAGGTGAACAAAGTATATTGTCTTGGCACTCCTACTTACAATATTTTGACAAGAACTGATAATGACCAAACATTCACTCTTTTGAAATCTTCAAATTCTCCAGAATTTGAGTTGGCTCCAGTTCAGAACATGGAGTATTTAATTCAGGTGGCTGGTAAAGACCTCAGACCTGGCCATGAAGGTGAAGATGTTGAAGTTTCAGATACTTTCTTTGTTCGTGTTAGACACATTTGGGTAAATGCTGCCAGAATCGATACTCTTTTCTCCGATAACTTTGGTAGTTTCCAGGACGACGATACTTATACTACATTTGATGGAAATAAATTCGCAGGTGAACTTACCGACGTAAACGGCGATACTTACCCTGTTAAGAATGGTTGGGCACCAGACTATTTCAATTCTATTCGTAACCACGAATATGTAACAAATGACCCATTGGTTGGTCCTTTCGGTGGCGATTGCGCTGCTGATGGTTATTCTCACTATTCTTGCTGGAATTATGCTAGTGGCGCCTGCGACGGTAATCGTGTTGAAAATGGTTACTATGCAATCTATTCAAATCCTAACTACAGTAACTGTCAGCACTCAGGTGACTATTGGAATGGTACCGACCATACTAATCAGCCGGGTGTTCGCGGTGGTATGCTTTTCGTGAACGTTGCTGACAACTCTCTTAGAAAGGTTGTGTTTGAACGTACTTTCACTCTCGACAACGATTGCGAAAATACAATGCTCTTGCTTACTGCTTACGTTAACAACGCAACTGCTAAGGTTGAAAATAGTCCGGTTAACATCAGAATGGTAGTTAAAGATGCTTCTGATACTGAAATTTATAGTGTGGCCTCTGGTAACATCTTCCCTCGTGGAGAAAATGGTGGTAACTGGGCTAACCTTTCATACAAGTTCGTTGCTGCAAAGGGTGGTAAATATACAATTCAGTTGCAGAACAATATCGACGGTGTAAATGGTAACGACTTGCTTTTCGACGATATCTCTATTACTGTGGTTTATCCAGACCTCCAGGTTTATCGTAACCGCGAAAAGACTGATGTTTCTCCAATTGACACTTGTGCAGAAGTCGATGTCCCTCTTTATATGATGTCAAAGTACGATATCAAGACCTTTATTGATTTCCCTTTGTATATTTATCAAACCAGTAAAGACTCTGTCAATTGGACTACAATTACTGATATCGTAAATATTGACTCTGTTGTCGTTAAACTTCGTAAAGATGATCCTAAGAGCTGGGGTAAGACTTTCTATCGTGGCGTAGTTGCTGCTGATACTGCTACTCTTGAATTGGTTAAAGAGGGTGTTTATCCTGCTGTTTCTTGTAACCACGTTTACTCAATCTCTGAAGGATTCCCTGTTAACTTCAATTATTCTGGACCTCTTTCAATCTCTGCCACCAGGGAAACACTTTGTGTAGGTGATACCACTGTTATCAAAGCCGTTCATGGCCGTGATAAATATCGTTGGGTAGATCTTGCAGGTAACACTATTCTTGCTCAGGATAGCATCATCTCTTATGTCCCAACTGAAGATGCTCCTGCTGATTCTGTATTTACATTTGTTTCAGAAGAAAGACTTGGATGTACCGATACAATACGTATCTCAATTCATCGTCAACTTTACACTAAATTCGAAACTCCAGATTTGTTCCAGGTTTGTCTGTTCGATTCTGTAGCATCCCTCACAGATCTTCGTCCTACTACTGGCGCAACTTATGAATGGAAGCTCAATGGTACTGTTGATCCTTCAAGCACATCAGCTCAATACACCATTCCTGCTGTTGCCATTACTCCTGGTTCTCAGTATAAGGGTGTAATCACAGTTACTGCATCTGCTCCTGATTTTTGTCCTACCACTAAGTCGTTTGATTTTGATGTGCACGATACTGTTGGAGTTGCTCTCGCTGCTGACCGCGACGATAGCCTCTTCTGCTTGTCTGCTTCTGATTTGACATTCAAACTCACTGCTAAGACAACTGCTGGTGCTCCTGCTAAATACACCTGGACTTATGACGGTGCAGAGGTGGCAACTACCGATGCTCCTACTAATTTCTACGCTTACGCTAATCTTACTGAAGGCAAACACACTTTCGGTGTTAAGGTTTCCGATGGTGTATGTAATGTAAGTGGACAGTCTGATTTCAAAATCGCTCTTCCAACTGAGGTTCGTGAACCAATTACCATCTCCCTTGAATCTGACGCTCCTGTTGTCTGTGTAAATGATTCTATTCATTTGAAGGTAACTTTGAAGCACTTGTTGACTAATCCAACTGATGTGTCTTGGAACGCTTCAAATAATGCGAAAGTTGAGAAGACTGCTACTAAGACTAATGCTTCTTCTGAATCAACTAACGCTGCAGTGGCTGTTTCTTCTTCTAATGAAAAGGAAGACGTTACTATCATTGCAAAAGTTACAGATAATGTTTGTAAACAGAATGTACATGAAGCCAAGGTTGTTGTTAATGTTCATAAGTTCATCAAACTTTCTCTTGAAGCCGAACGTTCAGACAGCCTCTTCTGCTTAAGCAGCGCTGAAACTAAATTCCACCTTGTTGCTAAGACTGATAGTGGTAACCCTGAAAAGTATGTTTGGACTCTCGATGGCGCGGCTGTAGCCACTACAACTGCTCCTATTAATTATTACGATTTCGCTTCTCTTTCTGAAGGTTCTCACCAGTTTGGTGTGATGTCTTCTGATGCAATTTGTAATCTTGAAGGTACTTCTGATTTCGTTGCAAATCTTCCTGTTGAGGTTCGTGAGCCAATCACACTCTCTCTTTCTTCGGTTGATAAAGCTTGTGCAGATGAAAATGTGGTTGTTAATCTGACTGCTAATCATCTCCTCGGTGATCCTACTGAAGTGAACTGGAATGCATCTAACAATGCAAAACTTGCCTCAATCACTACTACTACTGCAAGCGCTGCTTCTTCTAATAGTTTCGACCCTGTATCTTCTTCAAACGAAAAAGAAACTGTAACTGTGGTTGCAACTATTACAGATAAGGTTTGTAAGGATAATCAGCCAAAGGATACCAAACTTATTGATATCTACAAAAAGATCAAGGTGCATCTTGTAACTGACAGAGACGACAGCCTCTTCTGTTTGGGTTCCTCTGATGCTAAGCTTACTATGACTGCAGTTGTGGATAGCGGTAATCCTTCAGTTTATAAATGGACTTATAACGGTGTCGCTGTTGAATCAACAAATGCCCCTGTCAACACTTATTCTTTCGCTAATTTGGAAGAGGGTGTTCACGCGTTTGGCGTAATGGTTGTTGATGGCGTTTGTAATAAGGCTGACTTGTCTGATTTCATCACCTACACTCCAATCAATGTTCGTGAACCAATATCAATGGAACTCTTGGCTGACAGAAGCCGTATTTGTGAAGACTCTCTTGTTAACCTTGTTGCTAACTTCAAGCATCTCTTGGAAGAACCTACAATGGTTGCTTGGACTGTAAATGCCGCAGGTAAACTTTCTGCAACTTCTACTGGTACTGAGAAATCAACTACTTCTAATATTGTTGCTCCGGTTTCTTCAAACAACAAGACTGAAAAGATTGAAATCTCTGCTTCGGTAGATGATAAGGTTTGTCCTCAAAACAGCCCTCTTAAAAAGACCGTAAATGTAGATCTTCACAAGAAACTCAATATTGAGCTTGTTGCTAATGGCGTTGACAGTTTGCATTGCTTGAAGACGACTGCTGATGCTTTGATTGAACTTACTGCCAATGTGAAGTCTGGTGAACCTAAGTTGTTTATTTGGAACGATGGTAAAACTACTTCTACCAATTCTCGTCCTTATACTCTCGCTCTTGGTTCTAATCATATTTCTGTTAAGGCTGTTGACTCTGTCTGCAGCAGTGATGCCGATGAAGCAAATTCTGAAGTTTCAATTAGAACTCGTCAGCCGCTTTCTGTATCTCTCGCTCAGGTTGTAGGCTCTAATCCAACTTGTATCGGTGAGACTGTTAAGTTTGAACCAACTGTTGGTAATGTCTTCCCTGGTGACAAGATCAAATATACTTGGACTCCTTCTTCTCTTTCTGGAACAGGTGTTGTTTCTTTGACTCCTGGTGTTGGTTCTACTAACGTATCACTCACTGTTGAGGAAGAGGGTAATGCTGTTTGTCCTGCTCAGACTGATAGCAGAAGCATTACAGTTCAAGATTCTGTACGCATCGCTATTAAAGTTCCAGAAAGTCTCTGTCAAACTCCTGATACTTCAGAGGTGGTTGAATTGAAGACCTATATTCTAAATGGTAATCCTCAGTTCCTCGTTTGGTCAACTGGTGATACTACGAAGGTGACTGCCGATTCAATCAGTGTTTTCTACAATCCTGCTTCTACAATGACTTTCTCAGTCTTTGCTATCGATAAGGTATGTGCTAATTCGAATGTGATTACTTCTAAGCCAGTGGCTGTTTCTAATCTCTTCGATATTGAAATCACTCCTGAATCTATCGAAGTGCAGATGGGTGAAGATGCACAGTTCACAGTCACTACTATTGATCTTCCATATACCTATACTGGTAAATATACTTGGATTACCAATATGGTACAGACTGGTGAATCTACTGGTGAAAAGTATAAGCAGAATCTTCATGATGATGGTACTTACACTTTCTACGCACAGGCAGACGGTGGCTATTGCGGCACTATCACATCTAACAAGGTTGATATCTTTGTTGCAGACTACTACAACATTCCAACTGCATTCACTCCTTACAATGATAACCCTAAAAACAATGTGTTCCTTAAAGGCTATCATGTTCAAATCTTCAACCGTTATCAGCAGTCTGTATTCGAAGGCTATGATGGCTGGAATGGTGAATACAATGGTAAACTCGCTGACCCTGGAACTTACTTCTATCGCCTTTGGAAAAAGGATGGACGTATGATCAAGGGTACTATTGAGCTCGTTAAATTCTAATCTTTTTATTGACTAACTAGACACGTTCAATATATGAAAAAATTATTGGTAGCAGTCTTCTCTCTTCTCGCTATGGCTGATGCTGTAGCGCTAGAAGGAAAGTTCGGCACAGGTTGGTACGAATTTGCATCTTCTGAAAAAAATACCAAGGCCGAAGAGAGACCTATGTCTGCTTATAAGGGTGGCTCTATTGTTTTCTTCAGAAACGATACTGCATATATGTTCTATCCTCAAAAGCATCTTGATCTTGATTCTCTTGTCGTTTGTCCTGAATTGATGAAACTCAATATCGAAGGTACTTTTGCTTATGATGAGAACAGCAAGAAAATTTACTTCGTGAAAAAGGCGGAAGCTGATAACATGACTCAGATTTTCGAAGCAACTCAAGATGAAAAAGGTGAATTCGGTTCTGTGAAGCTTCTTAAGATTAAAGGTGCTATGGCAGAAAAGAATCAAATGGTAGGTTCTACTTTGACCATGGGACGTTATAATTTCTCTCACCCTGGTGTTAAAGGTTTCCACAATCTTTCTCTTGCCAAGAATGGCACGCGTATTTATTTCTCTGGTGACTTTAAGGCCGGTGTGGGTGGACGCGATATCTATTACATAGATAAGGAGGCAAAGGAAGAAGGTGTATGGTCTAGACCTATTCTTGTTGGTGACTCTGTAAACTCTAAATACACTGAAGATTATCCTATCTTGGTTGGTGATACTGCGCTCTATTTCGCTTCTAATCGTCCAGGTGGTATGGGCGACTTCGATTTGTATGGAGCACACAAACTTCGCTTCAAAGACAATTTTGAAGATCCTATCCTTTTGTCGGATGTTTTCAACTCTGAGGCTGCAGATTATAACATCGCTTATAATAAAAGAGCAATGTATTTCATCTCTAAGCGTTCCGGTGGCTCAGGTAAGGCTGATATTTATTATCCTGCACGTTTCGAATTCGTTCGTGAACCTGAATTGCAAATGCATCCAACTCTTGAAGAACCTAAGGGCTTCAACTGGGTCCTCTTCTTCTTTGACTTTGGTGCAACAGATTCCAAGCCTGAATATGAAATCCAGTTGAACGAACTTTATGAGGCAATGCAGGAGTTCCCTGGCTTTACTTTCGAAATCTCAGGCCACACCGACAGCCGTGGTTCTGCTGAGTTCAACCAAAAACTGTCTCAAAAACGTGCCGATTATATTCGTCAACTACTTATTCAGCGCGGTATGAATCCTAAGAAGATTAAAGCAGTCGGACGTGGTTTGTATGAACCAATTGTCAAAGATGCTCAAACTGAAGAGGAACACGAACAAAACCGTCGTGTTGAGGTTAAACTACTTGACGATTAATCTTTGAAGTTTTATTTGATTCTTTTTATCTGAAATATGTATTTCGTTATGAAAAAAATTCTGATATTCGTTTCGGCTCTCTTTATGGCGCTGTCTGCCGCAGCTCAACAGGATCTCATGTTGACTCAGCAGTTTTTCTCGCGTGTCAATAAGAACCCAGCCGGTATCGGTAATATTGCCGACTTAGATGTGTTCTTGCTTGGCCGTTATCAGTGGGCAAGCATGGATGATTCTCCTAAGTCTGGTGTCCTCAATGTTCAAACCTTCCGCGATAATCTCCATTCTGGATTCGCAGTCTCTATGGCTTACGATAATCTGGGTGTGGCTAAGCAGATGTTCAATCCTAAACTGGCCTATGCTTATCAGTTCAATCTTAATGATGAATTGGTTCTTTCTCTTGGTCTTGCTGCAGGTCTTCAATATGGTTATTTTGACGCTGCAAAATATACGCTTGAAGATGAGTCTGAACGTTCCGATGGCGATTTCCCAGATGATAAACAGACTAAGTTCAGCCCAGATTTTGATTTCGGTGCTGAAATTGTTTCCCCTCAGTTCCTGGTTGGTGCTTCTGTGACTCATTTGGCACAAAATGAATCTACTACGCTTATGAATTCGCGTCACATTTATGTGTATGGTCGTTACCTTTTCAATATCAATGAACATTTTGATGTGGCTCCAATGGTTAGTTGGATGAACAAGGAGAAGGTTAATGTTACCGAACTTAATGTGACTGGTTTCTATAATCGTTTGTTCTGGGGTGGTTTGACTTGGCATCCTGATTTGGTTGACGGTCTTGGCTCTAATCCTGTCGCTGTTTCTGCAGGTCTTGAATTCTTGAACTTCCGTATCGGTTACACCTTCGATTACAACTTCGGTAAGGTGGCTAAATACGCTGGTAATGCTCATGAATTGTATATTTCTTACTCTGTTAGAAACAAACAGACTGCACCAGATTACGAACGTTTTGAATAATCTTTATTCTTAATGAACATGAAACGCTGTTTTTTGTCATTGGGTGTTATTTTAGGTTTGGTCTCTTCTTGCTCATCGTCTAAAGAAACTGTAAGTCAAAATAATGCCAATGTGGATGAGATATACGGTCAGCCATCTGCTGCTCTTATGGCAGCGAAGGAAAGCAATCCGGTCTCTAATCCTGCAGAGTTTCATGTGAAAATGGAATCTAATCCCTCCACTGGTTTTAGATGGGTTTGGATCAATAAAGATGAAGCCGCAGCTGAACTGTTGGAACATAAGTTTATTGGTAACTCTACATCACCTATGATGGTTGGTGCTGGTGGGGTGGAGGAATGGATATTTAAGGTCAAAGACTCTGGAGCCGATTCTCTTGTATTTGTTTACAAGAGAGGCAATGAACAAATTGACGAACAAGTTCATAAAATTCCAAAGTGAATTTTTTTCTAATTTATTTCTTTTTTGTTTTGGATAATTGCTAAATGTTTCCTAACTTTGCAACGCAAAACAAAAATGATGGCGGGATAGCTCAGTTGGTTAGAGCGTCGGATTCATAACCCGGAGGTCACGAGTTCAATTCTCGTTCCCGCTACTACTTATAAATTATTTTATACTTGGCGGATTAGTGTAGAGGCCTAGCACGCGACCCTCTCACGGTTGAGACTCGGGTTCGAATCCCGGATCCGCTACTGAACATTAAAAACGATTTATTGATTTCAATAAATCGTTTTTTTAATATAGATATATACACTATGCCAATCAATATCGACGCCTCTTTATCAGCAAAGGCAAAGCAGATTATTCTTTCGGCTAACGACATTGTTGTTACTTGCCATGTTTCTCCAGATGGTGATGCCATTGGTTCTTCTTTGGCTGTTTATCATTATCTCAAATCTATTGGTAAAAATGTCACTGTTGTTGTTCCTACAGCTTTCCCTGCTTTCTTGAAGTGGCTTCCCGATGCACGCAATATTCTTGTTTATAAAGATCAGCGTGCTATGTCCAAGGAGGCTATTAAGCATTCTGATTTAATTGTTTGTGTCGATTTTAATGAAATCAGCCGCCTTGGCGAAGATGGTATGCCTGATTATGTGGCTGGTGCACGCGCTAAGAAATTGATGATTGATCATCACCTTTATCCTGGTGATTTTACTGTTCTGACCATTTCTTACCCTTTAGCTTCTTCCACTTGTCATTTGGTATATTTGCTCCTGTCTGAATGGATGCAATCGGAAACTCTTCCAACAGATATCGCTCAGTGCATATATACAGGTATGATGACCGATACTGGTAACTTCTCTTATAATTCCAACGACCCGCAAATTTATGAGACAATCGCTTCTTTGATAAAATCTGGTATCAACAAAGATGAAATCTATAAGAAGGTTTTCTTTAATTGTTCTGCTGGTCGCATTAAGTTGCAAGGTATAGCTCTCAACAATATGGAGGTTTTGGAGGAATACGGCACAGCCGTTCTTTCCCTTTCTCGTGATGAATTGAATAGCCAGTCTTATAAGAAAGGTGATACCGAAGGCTTTGTTAATATTCCGCTTTCTATTCATAATGTTTTCTTCTCTGTTTTCTTTAAGGAGGAGGATGGCTTTATCAAGGTTTCTCTCCGTTCACAAGGCGATTTCCCTTGTAATATTATAGCCACTGATGTGTTTGGTGGTGGCGGACATCTTAATGCTTCTGGTGGTGAGGCCCACAATATCACAATTGCTGAGGCAAAACAGAAGTTGATTGATGCTTTGCCAAATTACAAGCAGTATTTTGATGTTGAATTGGCTAAATTGCAAGACTGATGATTAAATCGTTTTGTCTTTTCCTTTCTGCTTTTTTACTCTTTTCCTGTTCGAATACCGAACAGCCTCAAATACCTGAGAATAAAAAGCCGAAGGATAATCTGAAACAGGATTTCATTGACTTTAACAAGGGATATATGGAGTTTGAAGAAAATGAAATCAAGGATTATATTGATTCCCTTCAACTCGATATGAAACTTTCTCCGATGGGATTTTATTATAGAGTCCTTCGCGAAGGTGCCGGACAAAAAGCCGAAAAAACGTACAGGGCTTATACTTTGGTGACGTTGGCTCCGCTTCATTCTAATCCTTGTTCTGATTACATTGAAAAACCTAAGGATTTCGTTTTGGGTGCTTCAAATGTGATTATTGGCCTTGAGGATGTTGTCCTTTCCATGAAGGTCGGAGGAATAACCGATTGCATCATTCCTGCCATGTTGGCTTATGGGGTGAGCGGTCTTAAAGGTTGTGTGCCTTCTTATTCTCCCGTTCGTTGTCAGGTTGAATTGCTGAGACTGGAGAAGGTGCCTTCGGAAAATATTAAATAATAGTGTCAAATTTATTTATTCAATATGCGTTTTTCTAAACTCGGTGTTTTTTTCGCACTTTCTGCTCTTCTCGTTCTCTCTTTGGGCTCTTGCAGACATGATAAAAGATATGCAGATTACCTGGAAGATGAAAGAGCGGCTATCCGTTCTTATATAAAGAACAACAGCATTCAGGTGGTGGATGAAAAACCAGCCTCTGCAGAAGAATGGCTCGATGAGGATGGCAATCCTGTCTATTATCATTTCTCTGATGGGCTTTATTTTCATTTGATCGAAAAAGGTGATACAACAACTCTCGCTCCGAATGTTGGTAATACCGCTTTTATTCGTTATGTCGGTACGAATATGGCTGGAACTGTGGTTTATGACTGCTCGTCAAAGTTGGCTGCCAATCCGCAGAATTTCCGAATCCTTTCGTCTCCTTCTTCCGACAATACGTTTGGTCAGGGTTTCCAAAAGGCTGTTCGTAACCTTTACAGTGGCGGTCATTGTAAAATCATTATACCGTTCAAAATTGGAAACGGATACAATAATACGGTGCATGGTACTACCATAACCGATGCTGGTATGTATCAGCCAATGATTTATGAAATATGGCTTTGCCGCGTGGAATAATTCTTTTCTCTGGATATGTCGATTTCAAAGAATCAAATTAAATTGGTTCGCTCGTTGTCGCAGCGGAAATTCCGAAATGAACTTGGCTTGTTTGTCGCGGAAGGTGACAAACTTGTGCCTGATCTCTTTTCGGCTTTTCGTTGTAAACTGTTGATTGCAACGCCCGATTTCCTTTCTGAATATCCTAATCTGAAGGCGGAGGAAGTGGTGGAGTGCCCACATGCCGATTTGGAACGCGCCTCTCTTCTAAATGCCCCTCAAAGGGTGATCGCTTTGTTTCACTTGCCGTCTCGTGGCATTCAGCCTTCAGCCTTGTCTGGTAAACTTTCTTTGATGCTCGACAGGGTTCAAGACCCTGGTAATTTGGGTACGATTATTCGTATTGCGGATTGGTTTGGAATCCGACAAATTGTGTGTTCCAATGACTCTGCCGACGTGTTCAATCCTAAAACGATTCAGGCGACTATGGGTGCTTTGGCTCGTGTAAATGTCGCTTATGCTGATTTGGTTCCTTTTATAAATAGTCTGCCTAACGGCCTCCCTGTTTATGGAACATTTTTGGATGGGGTGGATATTTATAAAACCGAATTGCAGGAAAACGGTGTCATAGTCATGGGAAATGAAGGCAATGGCATTTCTCCTGATGTGGAAAAATGTGTCACAAATAAATTGTTTATACCAAGTTTTCCGAAGGGAGAACCGACCTCCGAGTCTTTAAATGTGGCAGTGGCTACTGCTATCACTTGTGCCGAGTTCCGTCGAAGGGTAAACTCTTGATTTTTTGTTATTGTATGAAAAACGATGCTAAGGTCAGCAATCCTTTTGCTGAAATGGAAGATGATTTGAGAACTGCTGTTGAAGTACTGAAAAAGGGAGGTGTGATTCTTTATCCTACGGATACGATTTGGGGAATCGGATGTGACGCCACCAATGAGGATGCAGTGAAAAAAGTCTATGAAATAAAACAACGCGATGATTCGAAAGCGTTAATTACTTTGACTGACAGTGCTGCTGCAATAGAACGTATTGCGGATATGCCTGCTGTCGCTTATGATGTGATAGAGGCTTGTGCCGAAGAACAACCTATGACCATCATTTACGATGGAGGTAAAAATGTGGCTTCTAATCTTTTGGCTGAAGATGGCAGTATTGGTATTCGTGTCACATTTGAAAAGTTCTCAGCAGAATTGTGTCATCGTCTTCGCCGCCCATTGGTTTCTACTTCTGCCAATATATCAGGTCAGCCAAGTCCGGCTTCTTTCAGTGATATCTCAGATGAGATAAAAACGAAAGTGGATTATGTCGTGAAATATCGCCAGAATGATAACGCTCCTCATAAGCCTTCGAAGATTATTCGCTTAAAACCGAATGGTGCGATTACTATTATTCGCAAATAATTTTAGGTTACCTTCACCCTTTGATGACAGCGCCAGATAAAAAACGCCCTGTGGCGAAACCATCTCGTCTGGCGGAGTAATAATTGTTGCTTGTTTTTGTGTCTTCCTGGGAGATTATGATTTCCCCGCAGTATCGATTTGATTGTATTTCTGCAGCTCTGCGCAAATCAACTTTGTATTTTTTGTCATTCTTTTCCTTGAAAATTGAGGTGGGGTTTGTGAAGACTCCCGCTATCTGCTCCCATACGTCATAGTCAACTTCAAAACTGTTTGCACCGATGCACGGACCAATTATGGCTATGGTTTGATCCCTGTCCATTGGTTGCAATGTCTGCATTTTGTCTAATGTCTTTATGATGATTTCTGCCGCTATGCCACGCCAGCCAGCGTGTATGGCGGCTGTTCTTTTGTTTTTTTTGTCAATGATTACTACTGGAACACAATCGGCTGTGCTGATGGCTATGGCAATGGCAGGTTGTGATGTGATTAGTGCGTCAGCATTGCTCATGCGTTGTTCCTGTTCTTCTTCGCTCAACTGAATGAAACTCTCATCAATTATTATGGACTCTGTCTGATGTGTTTCTCGTGGCACAAATAACATATTGCCCTTAACTCCGACTTCGGAACAGACTAATGAACGGTTTTCCCGAACAATATCTATTTTTTCTCCACAATAAGCCCCTAAATTCAGTTCACCGTAGTTCCCTTGGCTGTATCCACCTTTGTTGGTGGTGGTGAAACACAGGAATTCTGAATCTTCGTATGGTTTGTTTATTATTGCTTTTTTCATCAGTTTTGTTTCTTTCGCTTCGTTTGCAAATATACTTTTTTATATCAAGATAAAATTGTAACTTTGATAAAACTTTTTTCTTATGAATAACTTTGGATTTGTTAAAGTGGCTACCGCTATTCCGAATGTGAAGGTGGCCGACTGCAATTATAATTTAGATCACATTCTTAATCTTGTTAATGAGGCAGACAAACAGAATGTTAAGGTCTTATTGTTCCCCGAACTTAGCCTGACTGCCTATACTTGTGCTGATTTGTTTTATCAGGAAACGTTGCTTAATGCGGCTGAAGATGCGTTGAAGCAGTTGCTTGTGAAAACGACGGCTGTCGATATGGTTATTGTGGTTGGACTGCCTGTTCGTAATAATTGCAGACTTTTTAACTGTGCCGCTGTTTGCTTCCATGGCAAATTACTTGGTCTTGTTCCAAAGTCGTTCATGCCTTCTACCAACGAGTTTTATGAAAAACGATGGTTCTCGCCAGCTGCTGGATTGCCAAAGGATGCTTCAATTTCTTTCGCGGGATGTGATGTCCCGTTTGGCACAGACATCCTTTTCCGTGGTGCTTATTTCACTTTTGCGATTGAGATTTGTGAAGACTTGTGGTTGCCACAGGCTCCTTCTTACAGACATTCGCTGAATGGTGCTCAACTTATCCTCAACCTTTCTGCATCTAATGAGGTTATTGGAAAGGAAAACTATCGCAAGCAACTCATCTCCCAGCAGTCTGGAAAATGTGTTGCTGCCTACGCTTACGCAGGTGCTGGTTTTGGAGAGTCAAGCACCGACCTTGTGTTCTCTGGCACCGCCATGATTTATGAAAACGGATCTTGCTTGGCTTCTTCTCAGCGTTTCTCTCTTGATGAGCAACTTTTGGTTGCCGATGTTGATATTCAGAAACTCAATGCAGACCGTATGCGTAGCACTGCATTCTTCGAACAAGGGAATCCACAGGTCGCTGCAGGGTATCAGATAGTTGATTTTGTTTTCAATGCGGTTTCTGTTGAAGACGTTACACGCAAAGAGTCACATCTTCCTTTTGTTCCTTTTGGAATTGGTTTGAATGAACGTTGTGAAGAGATTTTCAATATTCAAGTTTGGGGATTGGCCACTCGTTTGCATCATACAGGCATAAAAAGTGCTGTTATTGGTATTTCTGGCGGGCTTGATTCTACTCTTGCCCTCTTGGTGACTGTCCGCACTTTCGATAAATTGGGCTTGCCTCGTAAGAATATTGTGGGTATTACCATGCCTGGTTTTGGTACCACTAAACGCACTAAAAACAATTCCACTATTTTGATGGAGGCATTGGGTATTACTGCTATGGAAATCAATATCAAAGATGCTTGTTTCCAACATTTTAAAGATATACAACACGATGCTGCCATCCTTGATGTGACCTATGAGAACACACAGGCGCGTGAACGAACTCAAATTTTGATGGATATTGCCAACAAATGTGGAGGCCTTGTGATTGGTACCGGAGATTTGTCGGAATTGGCGCTCGGATGGTGCACCTATAATGGCGATCACATGAGTATGTATGCGGTAAATACTTCTATTCCTAAGACGCTTGTTAGAAGTCTTGTGAAATATGTTGCTGACAATTTAATGGAAGGTCTGGCTCAAACTACTTTGTTGGATGTCGTTGATACGCCTGTCAGCCCTGAACTTCTTCCTGCTGATGATAAAGGCGAAATCGCGCAAAAAACTGAAGATATCGTAGGCCCTTATGAAATCCACGATTTCTGTCTTTACTATATGTTGCGTTTTGGTTTCTCTCCGTCAAAGATATTCTTCATGGCTAAAAAGGCATTTGAAGGAATTTATGACGCTGCAACTTTGCTCAAATGGATGAAGACTTTCTATCGTCGTTTCTTTGCACAGCAATTCAAGCGTTCTTGTATGCCTGATGGTGTCAAGGTCGGTTCTGTAAACCTTTCCCCTCGTGGCGACTGGCGTATGCCTAGCGATGCTTCTGCAACTCTTTGGCGCAATGAACTTGAGGCTATTATGCTTTGATTCTTCTGTTGGTTGAGATCTAATCTTTTGCGCCTTAAATGAAAGTTTGTGTAGCCGAGAAACCGAGTGTGGCTCGTGAGATTGCTTCTATACTTGGTGCCACTATCCCCCGAGATGGCTATCTGGAGGGGAATGGGTATCAAGTGACATGGGTGTTTGGTCATCTGTGCGAATTGAAGGAGCCACACGAGTATAATCCTCAATGGAAACGTTGGGAGTTGTTCTATTTGCCCATGATTCCTCAACGTTTTTCCATCCGTCTGAAAAATGACACCGGTGTCGAGAAACAATTCAAGACTATTGCGAATCTTATTGCTGGTGCCGATGAGGTAATCAACTGTGGTGATGCCGGACAGGAAGGTGAGTTGATTCAGCGATGGGTTTATCATTTGGCAAAATGCAAATGCCCCGTTAAGCGTCTTTGGATTTCATCTCTTACCGAGGATGCTATTCGGGAAGGCTTCAACAACTTGAAAGACCAATGCGAATACGATAATCTGTATAAGGCTGGTTCTTTGCGTGCCATAGGCGATTGGCTGCTTGGTATGAATGCCACAAGGGCTTTTACGTGTAAGTTCGGACATAATAGAAGCGTTCTTTCTATTGGCCGTGTCCAGACTCCTACCTTGGCTTTGGTGGTGGCACGACATTTGGAAATTGCCAATTTCGTTCCTGAACAATATTGGGAATTGAAGACTGTTTATCGCAATGTCTCTTTTAATTCTACAAAGGGAAAATTCACTAAAAAGGAAGATGGAGAAGTTTTTCTTTCTGCTATTGCGGATAACGATTTTTCCGTGACAGATGTGACTGTGAAAAATGGCGAGGAAAAACCGCCTCGTTTGTTTGACTTGACATCTCTTCAAGTGGAATGTAATAAGAAACTTGGACTGTCTGCTGACGATACACTGAAAATAATACAGTCGCTCTACGAAAAGAAAGTGGCTACCTATCCCCGTGTCGATACAACATACCTTCCGGATGATTTGCATCCTAAAATACCGGCCATTTTGAGTGGCTTGAAAAATTATGCTGCAGAAACCGCGCCCGTATTGGCAAAACCAATACCTAAAACGAAATATGTTTTCGATAATAGCAAGATTACGGACCACCATGCCATCATCCCAACCGGAGTTCAGCCTGGCGTGCTGACCAATCTTGAGCAGCAGGTATTCGATACGGTTGTGCGTCGTTTTATCGCTAATTTTTATCCGAACTGCAAGTTCGCTACCACTACTGTGCAAGGAAAAGTGGACTACACAAATAGTGAATCAAAACAAGATACTGTTGATTTTAAGACAACTGGAAAGCAGATTTTGGAAGAAGGCTGGCGTGCTCTCTATGCAAAAGAAAAGGCGGTCGCTGATGATGAAAAAAACGAGGATGAGAAAATCCTTCCGCAGTTCACTGTGGCTGAATCTGGACCTCATTTGCCTTCTTTGGCAGAGAAATGGACAACTCCTCCAAAACCTTATACCGAGGCAACTTTGCTCCGAGCGATGGAAACCGCTGGTAAGTTTGTCGATAATGAGGAATTGCGCGATGCCTTGAAACAGAATGGCATCGGCAGACCTTCTACCCGTGCAAGCATTATCGAGACGCTCTATAAACGTCAGTATATGCGCAAAGTGGGGAAAAAGAACATCGAAGCAACGCAGACTGGTATCGATCTGATTGCTACCATCAATGTTGAACTGCTTAAATCGGCGGAACTGACAGGCCTTTGGGAAAAGAAACTTCGTGAAGTGGAACGGGGCTCTTTTGATAGCCAGTTGTTCATGAACGAACTTAAAGACATGGTTGCTGATGTGATTGCTAAGGTTAAGGAAAGCCCAAATATCAGAATCTCGACGGAACAGACTCAGACTGGAACAACGGAACAAACGAAGAAAAAAAAGACGAAAACAGAGAAGAAACCGGATGCAGTCAATAAAGCGGAGGTTAAAGAATCAAAACCAATTGCTCCGGCTAATAAAATAGATGATGCTGTATCAACTACTGCATCTCTCGTTTGTCCGTTATGTGGCGCTCCCGTGTTGAGGGGTAAGGCTGCTTATGGTTGTTCAAAGTGGAAAACGGGCTGTGGATTCCGTTTGCCTTTTGTGGTGATGAACCATGCTTTGACCGAATCGGAGGTGGCCGAATTGCTGGAAGGACGTTCGGTGGCTGTTGAAGGTAAGAATTTGGGTTTGGTCAACGGTGTGATTTGTGAAGTATAAGATGCTTCCAATGTCTTTTTTGCGTATATTTGAACTTGAACTTAATAAACATAAACAATAAACTACATGAAAAAGTTAATTACTTTATTGATGCTGATGTTGTGTGTCACAGCATTTGCTCAGTCCAGACGTCCTATCGACAATCGACACCCTATGTGGATGATTCATGTCGATGTTTGGAATGAGGCTGATCCTCAAAAGATTATTGATTTGGTTCCGGAGGACATCAAGCCTTATGTGTGTATGAATCTTTCGCTCTCTTGTCAGTATGACAAGGATTTGAAGATCTACAAGATGCCTCAAAATGCCATACAAACTTATCGCTCTTGGGCATCGGTCTGCTGCAAAAACAACTTATGGTTTACCTGTCAGCCTGCTTCCGGGGGGCACACTCACTTGCAAGACGATGTATATCATGCAGATGAATCGTTTGCTATCATGGAGTCGTTCTTTAAGGACTATAAAAACTTTCTGGGTTGGAATTATGCAGAGCAGTTTTGGGGATTCGGCGAATTTAATGACGCCAGTTCAAGTACGGATACAGACCGAATTAAGTTTTTCGCTCGTCTTGTCCCAATGCATCATAAATACGGAGGGTTCCTCACCATTTCTTTTTGCGGAAATGTATGGTCGCACCCTGTAAACCCTATTGGTATGATGAAGCGAAATGCAGATTTCCTCAATGCCTGCAAAGCGGCTCCAGAGGCTGTGCTTTTCCTTTATAAATACACCACTTCGGCAAACTGGTTTAATAATGAATCGGTCACTTTGGCTCCGTTTATTTCTGGGTTGGCTAAAAATTATGGCGTTCGTTACGACAACTGTGGATGGAACGGAATGATTGACGAATTCGCCAAGTCTAATGATGCTTACAAAAGCCAGTCTTATCCTGGTGCTGTCGGTGTCGCTCCTGTCCTTGAACAGATGGCGCTCAACGGTGCTTGTGTTTGGGATGGACCTGAACTCATCTGGACCGAAGATTTCAGAAACCTCAATGCTACAAAGACTGCCGACGGATACACACAACGCAATTGGACAACCTTTGCCAATTTCGACAATATCTGGGTTGATATGTGGCGTAAGGTCATTGATGGTACTATTTACATCCCAAGTCGGGAGGAGGTCATCGAACGTACTAAGATTTGTATTATTAACGATGTAAGTGCCAGCCAAGATCCTACAAGCCTGAAGGTAAACGCCTATGCGGCTCCAATCGACCTCTATCATGGGCTTTATCTCCAAGACGATCCTGCTAATGGACGCACAAGTTCGGAAGGTGGTATTGGTACGATAAATGGCTATGGTAACAACAACTATCTCTATTTTAAGAAGACAGGACGTTATCAATCTATTCCTATCGTCATAGATCTTTACGACAATGTGGCAAAGAAGATTCCTAATCAGATAAAACGCTCTGCTATCAATAATAAAACAGCATGGGCGAATCAAAGCGCTAAGGTGCAACTCTTTAATGCCA
Source organism: Candidatus Physcocola equi (assembly GCA_018064855.1). Classification (GTDB taxonomy): domain Bacteria; phylum Bacteroidota; class Bacteroidia; order Bacteroidales; family Paludibacteraceae; genus Physcocola; species Physcocola equi. The sequence goes on along the minus strand of JAGHUM010000003.1, from coordinate 8,602 downwards.
ACTATCCGGAAGTTAGCACTGGAGACCTCTTCGTGGCACGAAACAAGAACGCTCTTGTTTGTTATTTCCCATATTCATTCATGAATTCTAAAACTTCGGCATCGGCAAGTGTTCCTTTGAAATACAATACCTGCCAAAAGATGGATTTGAAGTTTGCTCAATATAGCAGTGCCATTATTAATGAATATGCCGATAAGATGGTCTGCTACTTCAACAACTATCGTACTGACGATAAATCTGTGAAATCTGACGTTATCACTATTTATGGGGCAAAGTCTCAACCTAAAGCAATGTTGAACGAGCGCCGTCAGGCTTCTAACTCATCTGATAAAGCGACTTTGTCGGAAAACTGGAATGGTGGGGTATATACTTGCACTGTCTCTCACTGCGGTCCTTGCGACTTGACTATTGATTGCGCAGGTGTTGAGTCCGGTCGTTCGACCGATTTTCTTCCTTCTGCCGCTCTTGATGCTTCTTCAATCATGCAACCTGCAAGTTACGCCACCGACCTTATTATTGAAGCCGAAGATATGGATTACAAGAATGTCGCTTCATGCGTGACACACCAATACAATTGGAATGGTGGGCAATTGCGAAGCATTAGAGGACATTCTGCTATGGGTTTCCAGATGATGGGGACAAACAAGGCTGCTGCTCTCCGTTGGTCTGGTTCTATTGGCAAAACAAGTATGTATGAAGTGCGTGTCAAATACATGTCTAAGGGCTCTGGCTCTATTACCTCATCGTTTGGTGATGCGGAAAATGTGACGCTGGATGTCGTTAATACAGGCTCAGAATGGAAATATGCCACCTACAAAACCAATGTCAAGGAGGGGGATAACACATTCTCTCTTGTGAATACAGGTGGAGTGGATATGTATGTTGATAATGTGACTTTCTCTCCTGTCTTTATTGCTTTGAATGGAGTTGGTAATGCGGAGGCTGTTGGCGACCGCCACTATTTCAAGACAACAACGTGGGCCTATTTCCCATCTGATATCCTGAAAGGGAAAAAGGTTGAAGAGGTCGGCGGTTTGCTTATTGAATGCGGAGAGGAGAGCACTACAGGCTATCGTCTGGACTTTGAAATCTTCGATGCCGATGGTAATAAAGTGAACGATAACTGGTATATCGGTTCTGCGGCTGCTGGCACTTCTTCTTCTGATCCTATATTGTCCAAGACTTACAATCTTCATGAGTTGTTGTCGCAGTTTATCACCCAATATCCAGGGTGCACCTTCGGCCAGATCCGTCTGAATACTGCCATTCCTGAAGATTCGGAAGATAAATATTTCTTTACACTCACAAACATTGAAGCGATTATGGGAGAATTGGATACGACAGACATTCCATTGGTCAATGCTCAATCTTCAGAAGAGAATGGACGTTTTAACGTTGCAGGTGAGCGTGTCGAGAAAAACTACCATGGCGTGCAAATCGTGCGTATGAAAGATGGCTCTGTAAAGAAAGAACTTAGACGTTAATCTTTTATAAAGATTCATGCATAAAAAAATCAGCCTTCGGGCTGATTTTTTTGTTTGATTTCAGATAAGCAGTATTTGTGTATGCGGCTATAATAGTTGTTTACTTGTAAACTACTTCTATTTCCCCCTCTATGCTTAGTTCGGCTTGGATGCCGATTGGGGTGATGAATAATCGGCCGCCTTCAATATTCTTGATTTTCCCTTGTGTATAGATGTTTTCTGTCCACATGGAATTGAGCAGTTTGGAATTGCTCATTTGTTCTATCAGGTAGAAACTTTCTTGCAGTGAAAATTCAAATTTCTTTTCAAGTTTATTTTTCAAAATCGGACGCACTATGGCGTTTACTGCCTTGTGAAACAGATTCTTTGTCTTCAGCTTGTATTTGATGTCTTTGAGTTTTATGCTTTTGCTTTCGCTGTCATAATATGGTGTGCTGGTGAAGTAAACTCTTCCGTTTACAAAGCCGGTCATGTCCAATCCAATGGTCAGTCGGTCATCGGTGCCATACATCTCAATATTGTCCACGAAAATGGTGTGTTTACCATCGCCAAATTCTACGCCGCGTAGGTTTTGCATGGCCAATTCTGAAAGTATGCTGTATGGGGCGTTGGCCAATAAATTCAGAGTGAAACCTGGTTGGATCGATGGGTACAATCGGCACTCTGGCATTGCTGGTATGTTTTGCTTTTTAGGCTCATTCAGGTCGATGTTTACTTTGCAGTCTAGTTTCATGCCGGTGCATATCTGGTTGTTTTTCCCTTCTATGGGTGCTATCAGGATGTTTTCAGGTGTGATGCTGATCCATGCTTTGTAACTGCTGTCTGCTTCCACATATATAGGTTGGTGGATTGTTTCCCATAATTGCTTGGCATAGGCGGTGAAAGGGATGTTTTCCCTAATGGTCTCATCAACCACTTTTTCTATTTCTTTTGTGTTGCTTTTTAGCACTTTATCTACGAAATATGTGATTGGCATGTCCCATCCTGCCAATTTTGCTGTGGGTTTGCTGATCCAGTCATATCCGGTGATTTTGCATTTGGTGATGATGCCCCATGCTTTGTTGATTTGGATGGGGGTTTCCATTTTTATTCTTATGGCAGCGTTTGCTTCTCTGTCGGTATGGGTAAATCCCATTATTCCCATGCGTTTCTGAATCCATATTTTTACCGGCACTTCCACGCTCAGTTTGTTCCCTTCAAACGAGATTTTAAATTCCCCCTGTTCCCATACTTTCACGCGTATGCTGTCATCTTCTATGTTGTTGTCTTCATACAGCAGTCCGCTAAAGCTCTTGTTGATGTTCTTCTGAAGTGTAGGGATGTCTATATGCAGAGGTATGTTGAAATGGCTTTTTTTTGCCACATATTTTAATTCGGTATAGTTCTCTTCTGGTTTCTCAGTGGAATCTTCTGCTGTCGCTTCCCAAGGTTTTTCTTCCAACTGTTTGACAATCGCCAAAGAGTCTTCTTCCTCACTGGCGGATATTGAATTCACAAAAGACGCCATTATTGTAAACATAATGGTGACAAATAGTCTCATCTTCTTGTTTGTAGTCATGTTACTTGTTTTTATCTTTTCTGCAAAGTTAAGAAAAAGATATATCTATTGTTCCGAGATGGGGGATTTTCCTTGACTTGTCGTACTATACTAAAACTCCATTGGTGTGGTCGATTTCATGCTGAATGATTTGGGCTGTCCATCCGGAAAATTTCCCGCGTTGACGTTTGAAATCGCTATCCAGATATACCACTTCAATTTCGTTGTAGCGAATAATTTGTTTTGAGCCTGGAACGGAAAGACAGGTTTCCTCTGCGGCATAAGGTCCGTCTTTCTTTATGATGACAGGATTGACCATGGCAATCTGTTTTTTCCCTTTGCAGAAAACGATGATGCTTTTGTTGACTCCGATCATATTGGCTGCCATGCCCACGCACTCTTCAAGATGTGCGCGCAATGTGTCGAGCAGGTCTTCTATCACTTGTTTGTCCGCTTCGGTGGCTTTCTCTGCTTTTTGAGAAAGAAATGCGAGATCATGGTTTATTTCTTGTATCATTTTTTTTCTTCAATAGTTTCGTTATTTTCGTATATGATACAAATATAGCACCTTTTGGAATACGATTTGGAATGTTTGCATAAAGATGACTTGTTTTATTTCTCCTCAATTTTTTTTATCTTTTTTGAAAATGACAATATCTGTCATCTTATTGTTGTATATTTGGAGCCGGAAAGAGTAGTTCTTTTTTTAAGAAAACATCTACAAGAATAGGATATGAAAAACGTGTTAATCAGATATATTTTCCTTTTATTGTTACTGTTGACAGAAAACAACGTTTTTTGTCAAACTGTTATATATGGCGAAGTGGTTAAGGTCAGCGATGGAGACACTTTCACCATGGAGGGGTGTGCCGAAACTGCATTGTTTAGAGAAAGGGTGAGGCTTCAAGGAATAGATGCTCCAGAAGGAAAAGGAAACCAACCTTATTGGCAACAAAGCAGAAACTTTCTGGCAAAACTGATTGACAAGAAAATCGTAAAAGTGACTTTTACAAGCAGAGACCAGTATGGAAGAATATTAGGAACCGTTAGTGTGGATGGATGTGACGATGTTAATCTTGAAATGATTAAGAGTGGATTGGCATGGCATTACTCATATTTTGACAACACCAAGGCTTATGCGGAAGCAGAACTATTTGCAAAAACTCACAGATTAGGTCTTTGGGCTGATGATGCACCTGTAAATCCATATCAGTGGAGAAAAGAACTCAAGAAGCCCATCCCTTAGCATTATATCCTTCAAAGTGAAAGATTGGGGGATTTTGTGGAAAAGTAGAAAAAAGATTTACGAAAGTCAATAAAAGACATTATCTTTGAGTACCCCAAAAGCATACTATATAATGATTTTTAAAAGAAAATTATACCAGACTCTTTTAAGATTTTTGTATTTTGGAAAGTGAAGAGCAGGGAAACCAAAAACATGGTTGACATTGCGAACATGAAGGATTTGCAGGTGGTTAAGTATGACTTGATTTAATTAGTGGTTAAATAATTATTGCTGTCCGATAAACATCCGTTTGACCAATAAATAGGGAAAGAACAGAAGTCCGATTGGAACGGGATATGCTTATCGCCATCATCCTGCTTTTGCAGGGATGAATGTGGTGCCGATGAAGTTTTGATAACTTTAGGAAATTACATGATTTCGTGATGATAAAACATCAAATCGTTAATATTTTGTTTGACGTTAAACACGTTTATAGGCTATTTTTGCAGATAATAAGTTAGACGTTTATTAAACAAAGAAAAACATATTATATAAATGACACACAAAACAGCGAAAATCCTTATACCTCTATTGGTACTACTGATAGGTTGTCTGTTTTATATAGGAAGCAGGAAACATTTCTTTGTTTCTGATGGCGGTAGCAAGGTACAGTTCTATTATTGGAGAACGCATTATAATATAGACGAAACTTTAAGGGAAAAAGTAAAACAGCTGGAATGTAACAGGGTATATCTTCACTTCTTCGATGTGATTTGGAAAAACGGCATGAGTATGCCTGTTGCGAAACTTGCACCTGTTAAGTCGAACCCTCTCTTTGCCGATTCGGTAAAAATGGTTCCTGTAGTTTTTATTACCAACGAGGTCTTTGCCAACACTAAACAAGAAACAGGAATTTCGGAACTGGCAAAAAATGTGAATTACCTTATAAGTAGAATTGCCAACTATAACGAATTATTGGGAAAGTGTGAAGACGAAATACAGATTGACTGCGACTGGACCCAAAGTACACGGAGCGCATATTTTGCGTTTCTCGACTCTTTGGCCAAGTTCACCGAAAAAAAGATTTCATGCACCATTCGTCTGCATCAGGTAAAGGATGTAGATAAAATGGGGGTCCCCCCCGCGGTAAAGGGTTGTCTGATGTGCTATGCCACTTCCGACCCGACGGAGACTTCAAACACAAACTCCATTTTAGACATCGGTCTGTTGAAAAACTACACAAAGAATGTCAACAGCTATCCGCTTCCTCTAACTTACGCCTTGCCGTTGTACTCTTGGGGTATAGTCACGAACAACAGCCAAAAAATAAGGCTGATTAACGGACTCTCTCACAAAGAACTCAGCAACAACGACAACTTCACGAAGACAGGAGAGAACACCTATAAGGCCGTGAACGACTGCTTCATAAACGGCTTTTATGTTAACAAGAATTACACCATTGAAATAGAAGAAATAACCCCTTCGCTCTTAATGCAGGCAAGGCAGTACATAAACGACAAGGTAGGCGACCCTACTATAGTCTATTACCATCTGAGCAAAGGATATTTAGAACGTTTCCCTATTAACGATTTGAAATAAGATATGAAAAAGATAGCGCTTTATTTCCTGCTTCTGCTGGCATTGCCTTTCCAAAAGGCAAAAGCGTGTGGTGACCCATTTGACTACCACGAAATTTATTTCGCACTCTTCCCTCAAGAGTTGACGCAAACCAATGATTTATCCGAATTCCTGTTGACATACCGTGACGTGTATACCCCTATTATGGACGACGATTCCGTACATACGCGGTATAATGCAAACATAAAGGAGTGGTCAGCCTTTATGAAAATCTCTAACGAACAGGCTTATTATCTGGTCATGAAGGCGTCGAGGGAGGCTGTCGATTCGCTCTTGAATTACCATTCCTGCCCTGATCCCAAACTGAAATTTGCCAATGAAAAATTCTGTAAGAGCAACCACAATGCTTTGATTTACATATCATACGCAAAGTATTTGGAACCATATATGGGTAATGAGTTCACTTCAGTATGGAGTTACGATTATGAATCAAGCAGTTCTATATACGATCTTGATTACAAGAGAACACTGCAGACTTTAATACAACTCTACAACAACCAAAACGATAAGTTTTTGAAACTGAGATATGGTTACCAGATGGTGCGTCTTGCACACTACACCGGCTATTGCAAAGAAGCCATAGCGTACTTCTACAAATATGTGGAACCGCTTAAACTGAAGACTGAAATTTACTACTATGCCCTATGCCAGAAAGCGGGTGCAGCCAGAAACTATTGTCTGCATGACGATGGGGGAGAGTGTGAAGAAGATGTTAGTAATGGGGATATAGAAGTATTCCTGAAACCTGCCAACACCAACTATACTGCCGACTTCCTGACCGTTTTTGAAAAGTCGCACGATATGAAGTTTATTGCGTATACGTCGTTGCAGAGCACGGGTTCGTTAGAAGGACTCTTTGAAAACGCTTCTTCTTTATCGGTAAAGAATAGGATTAGCCTCTACTTTCTGTTGGGTTACCAGAGATTCGCTGATCCGGTTAACGAGATGGAGAAAATTGTTGCGCTTGACCCTAATGCGGAAACAGCGCTCGTGCTGATGGCTCGTTACATCAACGGGTTAGAAAGAAACATACACGAAGAGGAAAAACTCAACGACTTTACTAAATGTATAGCTAGCAGTCGCCTTTCAAATGAAAATGAACAATTAAAGAGCTGCAATAGGGCCATTGCTATTGCGGAACGAATGGTGCAACAATCCAAGCATAAGGATTTCTGGCGCTTTGCAGCCGCTACACTGAATGCTTTTGCCGAAAATTACGATGCCGCTACCGAACAGCTGCGCAGGGTGAACAATAAGGACCAGATGTATGTTGAAGCGAAAGCCTTCCTGTCGTTGTATATTGATATTATGAAGGAGGACAACATGACGAAAAGCGTTGCCGACTCCCTCTACAAAGTTCAAAAAGCGTTGTTCCCTAATGTTGGATTTTTCTGCCATGGGGACATCGGCAATTATTATCTTTATCGTAAATCTTTCTTCCTTATTCAGCGCTTTTGGAGCGCGAAGTTTGCTGAAGCCGGCGACACTACCACCGCATTTTTGGTGAATAATACGAACAGCATGCAGCAATCGGCAAATAACATTGACTTGTGGAACAAGATTGTAGATTTCAAAAAGCAGACGGTACACAATGGCTTCGAAAAATGGTTGTTAAAGGAATCGGGAAATCTCTCTCTTGAAGAACTGAACCAAAAGAGAGCCATGATTCACATGTTTAAAGGAAATTTCGAAGATGCCTATAAACTTGTTTCTCCTAATGTGTATGTGAAGTGGAAGTGCGCCTTCTGCAGCAATATCCGTGGTTTCAACTACAACGATCCGGAGGAGAAAAACGATTTCCAATACGATTATATTAAGGAACTGCTTGGTAATGTAAAGCTAGACAGTATGCCTGTAAAAGACTACATAGGTTTGCTAATGAAACTTGACCAGTTGCGGAAAAGAAAGAACAGTGCTTCTCCAAAGGCTGCATTCCTCTTGGGTAATTTTTACTACAACTTGAGGGAAGATGAGGGGTATTACCGCTGGAGCGGTTGCCTCGGATTCTGCTCATATGACTTAGCCTCTTCAGCTAACCATTTTTACAAAAGCGGGTTAGATATGAATCCTGACAAGGAGTTAAAGGCCCGCCTGTTATTTGCATTAGCCAAGAATAATAACGAAGGAGATTCCTTCTACAACTCCTATACTCGGTCGGAACCAATTTTTTATTACAAAGAACTAAAGAAATCGAACAATACGGACTACTACAAGACCATAGTGTCGAAGTGTAAATACTTTGAACTATATGTCAACTGATAGGTTCTGAATTAAACATCATGACCTATATGAATGCCAGCAATGCGCTTGGCGGTGTGGAGTCGGCGAACGGTTTGCGGCAGACAACGGGTTGAAGTGCGAACTGTATCCTGCCGAATGGGACAAATTTCGACGGGACATTAGTTTTAAGGAAGGATGAGCATATTGATGTTGTGTTTGATGAGGTGTGAGGTGAATTTGTGGAATGGTAAATTAAGGTAGGTCTGAAAATGGGAAAATAATCTTATATTTGTAGAGAAAAACGAAATTTGAATTTATTACAATGCTATCTGTGAAGATGGCGGAAAAACAAGGACTATGAGCAGAAGTTACAAGAAACCCCCAGAGTTTAGAAGTTATGTGTACTATTTTTCAAACAAGAAGTCTCGCACAAGAGCAAACAGAAAGCTCCGCCACAGGAATAGGCAAATTATAAGAACCATTGGAAAGGAAAAAATC